>JBKHWY010000297.1:0-5999 GCA_046566285.1 Gammaproteobacteria bacterium
CGGCCGGCATGTCGAGCGTGCTGAAATCGTCGTAGATCTCGATGCGGCCGATGTCGCGCGCCGCGATGCCGCCTTCGTTGGCGATCGCGCCGACGATGTTGCCCGGCTTGACGCCGTGGTAGTGGCCCACTTCGATGCGGTACGTCGCCATGCCCGGCTCCGGCGCGCGCTCGACGCGTTCCTTCTTGAAGCTCTCGCGGCCGGCGCACGGCGGACGTGGGCGTGACCGGTCCCGGCCCACAGGTGAGCCACCTGCGCGTCCCCGGCGGCCACGGCGGCGGCCGAGCCGCCCGAGGAGCCGCCCGGCACGGCGCGCATGTCCCACGGATTCTTCACGGGGCCGAAGGCCGAGTTCTGGTTGGACGAACCCATGGCGAATTCGTCGCAGTTCACCTTGCCCAGGTTAACCATGCCGGCGCGCTCGAACTGTTCGACCACGGTGGCATCAAAAGGGCTGACGTAGTTGGCCAGCATCTTCGAGGCAGCGGTCGAGCGCCAGCCGCGCGTGACGAAAATGTCCTTGTGGGCGATCGGGATGCCGGTCAGCACACCCGCGCTGCCGTCGGCCAGGCGGGCGTCCGCGCGCGCGGCCTGCGCCAGCGTCAGCTCGGGATCGATGTGCAGGAAGGCGTTCAGGTCGCTGGCCTGGGCGCGCTGCAGGTAGTGCTGCGTCAGTTCGGTGCTGGACACCTGTTTCGAGTGCAGGAGCTGGGAGAGCTCGCGAAGAGTCTTGTTATGCATGGTCTGGAGTCGGTTCGTCAGAATGGCGCGCGCGGCGGTGAAGTGGCCTGGCGGCCTATTCGATCACCTTCGGCACCAGGTACAAGCCATCCTGCGCCTTGGGCGCGCAGGCCTGGTACGCTTCCCGGCGATTTTCTTCGGTCACGGCATCCTCACGCAAGCGCAGCGGCAGCACGCCGGCCACGGCGGCCAGCGGATGGGACAGCGGCGCGACGCCGGTGGTGTCCACGGCCTGCATCTGCTCGGCCAGGGCGAAGATTCCGTTCAGTTGCGCCAGCGCGGTCTCGGCATGCGCTTCATCCATATCCAGTTGCGCCAGGTGCGCAATGCGTTTTACGTCTGCGAGGGTCAATGACATATCTTGGCGCGGCGCTTCAAGGCCGCGTTCCTTGCGTGGGTTGTCGGGTGGCGAAATCTTGGTGAAGTATTAGCAACGGCGTGCTAAAGCCTGTAAAAGCTTACAATTCCCGTTGAATTCACTGTGAAATTGGGCCCTTAAAACGGCCGTTTTCGCGTAATTAGCGCCCAAATTATAAGGTAGAATGGCGGGCTAATGCGTGAGAGGCTGCGAGTCGGCCGCCGCAGGCTGTTGAAACGACCATGACGGTGCGCCCATCCGGTGCGCGCGGTGGCGTTTCTTTATCCATGGATGCGTACCGTCCATGCTTGATTACTCTTAGTGCGCCTTCGTGCGGCGCGACAGGACACACATGTTTGGTTTTTTACGCAGCTACTTTTCGAACGACCTGGCCATCGACCTGGGTACGGCCAACACCCTGATCTACGTGCGCGGCCTGGGCATCGTGCTGGACGAGCCCTCGGTGGTGGCGATCCGCCAGGAAGGCGGCCCGAATGGCAAGAAGACCATCCAGGCGGTGGGCAAGGAAGCCAAGCAGATGCTGGGCAAGGTGCCTGGAAACATAGAAGCCATCCGCCCCATGAAGGATGGCGTGATCGCCGACTTCACCGTCACCGAGCAGATGCTCAAGCAGTTCATCCGCATGGTGCACGACTCCAAATTCTTCCGTCCATCCCCCCGCATCATCATCTGCGTGCCGTGCGGCTCGACTCAGGTGGAACGCCGCGCGATCCGCGAATCGGCCCTGGGTGCGGGCGCCTCGCAGGTGTACCTGATCGAAGAACCGATGGCTGCCGCCATTGGCGCCGGCCTGCCGGTGTCCGATGCGACGGGCTCGATGGTCGTCGACATCGGCGGCGGCACCACCGAGGTGGGCATCATCTCGCTGGGCGGCATGGTCTACAAGGGTTCGGTGCGCGTGGGCGGCGACAAGTTCGATGAAGCCATCGTCAACTACATCCGCCGCAACTACGGCATGCTGATCGGCGAACAGACCGCCGAAGCGATCAAGAAGGCCATCGGTTCGGCCTTCCCCGGTTCGGAAGTGAAGGAAATGGAAGTCAAGGGCCGCAACCTGTCCGAAGGTATCCCACGCTCGTTCACCATCTCGTCGAACGAGATCCTGGAAGCGCTGACCGACCCGCTCAACAACATCGTCTCGGCCGTGAAGAACGCGCTCGAGCAGACCCCGCCGGAACTGGGCGCCGACATCGCCGAGAAGGGCATGATGCTGACCGGCGGCGGCGCGCTGCTGCGCGACCTGGATCGCCTTCTGATGGAAGAAACCGGCCTGCCGGTGCTGGTGGCCGAAGATCCCCTGACCTGCGTGGTGCGCGGCTCCGGCATGGCGCTCGAACGCATGGACAAGCTGGGCTCGATCTTTTCCTACGAGTAAGCAACAGTAACACCGCGATAGCTTCGCGGTCATCTTGCTGTAAGATTGCCGACAGTCTTGCGGCCCGGTGCGCGTACCCATGCGACCGGGCCGCTCGGCCTGCCGCTTCGCTTTGCTTCAACGTACAGCGCGGGTCCGCCAGCGGCCCGCGATAGATTAGACTTCATGGAATACAGCCCTCCGCCACTTTTCAAGCAAGGCGCCCCCGCGCGGGTCAAGGTGACGGTTTTCGCATTGATATCGATCGCGCTCCTCCTGATGGACGCGCGCTATGACGCGCTCTCCCTGGTGCGCAAGGTGGCCGGCACCGTCCTGTACCCGTTCCAGATGGCCGCGCTGGCCCCGCGCAATGCGCTGATGGGCGCGGGCAGCTACTTCTCCTCGATCTCGGCCCTGCAGCGCGAAGTGCGGGAACTAAAGGACTAGCAGGTGCTGGCCGCGCAAAGCCTGCAGCAGGCCCAGCTCCAGATCGCCGAGAACGTCCAGCTGCGCAAACTGATGGGCGCGCGCGAACACATCCCGGTCAAGTCCTTGATGAGCGAGATCCTGTACGACACCCGCGACCCCAGCACCCGCCGCATCGTGCTCGACCGCGGCATGCGCGAAGGCGTCAAGCTTGGCCTGCCGGTCATCGATGGCGCCGGCGTGGTGGGGCAGGTGACGCGCGTGTTCCCGTTCACGTCCGAAGTGACGCTCCTGACCGACAAGGAGCAGGCCATTCCCGTGCAGGTGCTGAGGAATGGTTTGCGCAGCGTGGCGTATGGACGCGGCCAGACCGGCCTGCTGGACCTGCGCTTTGTGGCGCCCAACGCCGACATCCAGGTGGGCGATGTGTTGATCACCTCCGGCCTGGACGGCATCTATCCGGCCGGGCTGGCGGTGGCCAAGGTGATCCGCGTGGAGAACAGCGCCGGCGGCACCTTCGGCGGCGTGGTGTGCCAGCCGCTGGCCGGCATCGACCGCCACCGCCAGGTGCTGGTGCTGATGGAGTTGCCCCAGGTGCCGCCGCCACCCCCGCCGGAGGCGCCGAAAACCATCGGCAAGCGCAGCAACCTGCCGAAGATGGAACCGATCAAGGAGCTGGCCACGCCGCCGGCGACCCAGCCGCCGGCATCGACCGCCACCCCGGCCACCACTCCGGCCACGACCCCGGCAAACAAGCCCGCCGCCGCGCCTGGAACGACCCGATGAACCGTCCCCACTACATCCTGCTGCCGGTCAGCCCGCTGTTCATCGCGTTCAGCCTGGCCTGCGCCTTCATGCTCAACCTGCTGCCCTGGGGCCAATGGATCGGCGCGCCGGACTTCGTCGCGCTGGTGCTGGTGTTCTGGGGCATCCACCAGCCGCGCAAGGTCGGCATCGGCGTGGCCTTCGGCATGGGCCTCCTGATGGACGTGCACGAAGCTTCCCTGCTGGGCGAGAACGCGCTGGCCTACACGCTGTTGTCCTACCTGGCCATCATGATCCACCGGCGCGTGCTCTGGTTCCCCGTGATGACCCAGGCGCTGCACGTGTTCCCGCTGCTGCTCCTGACCCAGGCGATCCAGGTGCTGGTGCGCCTGTTTGCCTCCGGCCGCTTCACCGGCTGGCTGGTGTTCATCGAAAGCGCGATCGCGGTGGCGCTCTGGCCCGTCATCACCTGGCTGCTGCTGGCGCCCCAGCGGCGCGCGGTGGACCGCGACCATACCCGTCCGATCTGATGGCGAGCGCACCAACGTAACATGACCGAGATTAAAGACAACGATCGCGAGATCCACCTATTCCGCGTGCGCCTGACGGTGCTGCTGGTGCTGGTGCTGGTCGGCTTCGGCATCCTGGTGGCGCGCGCCATCTGGCTGCAGGTGATCAAGCACGAGGACTACGCCGCCCAGGCAGAGGACAACCGCATCGCCATCGTGCCCATCGTGCCCAACCGGGGCCTGATCCTGGACCGCAACGGCGTGGTCCTGGCGCGCAACTACTCGGCCTATACGCTCGAGATCACCCCGTCCAAGCTGCAGAACAACCTGGAATCGGTGATCGACGAACTGGCCAAGCTGGTGGAAATCCAGCCGAAGGACCGCAAGCGCTTCAAGACCCTGCTGGCCGAATCGAAGAGCTTTGCCAGCGTGCCGCTGCGCACCCGCCTGACCGACGACGAGGTGGCGCGCTTCACCGCGCAGCGCTTCCGCTTTCCCGGCGTGGAGGTGCAGGCGCGCCTGTTCCGCCAATATCCGCTGGGCGAAGTGGCTTCGCACGTGATCGGCTACATCGGCCGCGTGAACCAGCGCGAAGCCGACGCGATCGAGGAAAGCGAGGACGCCAACAACTACGCCGGCACCACCCATATCGGCAAGGAAGGGGTGGAGAAGAGCTACGAGAAGGTCCTGCACGGCATTACCGGCTACGAGAAGGTCATCAAGACGGCCGGCGGGCGCGCGGTGGCGACCATGTCGCGCAAGGAGGGCACGCCGGGCAGCAACCTGATCCTGTCGATCGACATCGAACTGCAGAAGGTGGTCGAGGAAGCCTTCGGCGAGTGGCGCGGCGCCCTGGTGGCCATCGAGCCGGAGACCGGCGACGTGCTGGCCTATGTGTCGCGGCCGGGCTACGACCCCAACCTGTTCGTCGACGGTATCGACACGCAGAGCTGGAACGAACTGAATACCTCGCTGGACCGGCCGATGGTGAACCGGCCGCTGTCCGGCACCTATGCGCCGGGTTCCACCTTCAAGCCGTTCATGGCGCTGGCCGCGCTGGAACTGGGCAAGCGGCGCGCCGAGCAGGGCATTTCCGACCCCGGCTTCTTCATGCTGGGCGGGCACCGCTTCAACGACGACAAGCGCGGCGGCCACGGCTACATCGACATGTACAAATCGGTCGTCGAGTCCTGCGATACCTATTATTACCAGCTCGGCCACGAAATGGGCGTCGACCGGATTTCCGCCTTCATGCGTCCCTTCGGCTTCGGCGAAAAGACCGGCATCGACCTCGAGCACGAGAAGACGGGCGTGCTGCCGTCGCAGCAGTGGAAGCGCGAGCGCTTCAAGCGCAACCGCGCGGCGCAGAAGTGGGTCGGCGGCGATACCATCTCGATCTCGATCGGCAACGGCTTCAACAGCTACACGCCGCTGCAGATGGCGCATGCGGTCGCCACGCTCGCCAACGACGGCGTCATCATGAAGCCGCACCTCGTCAAGATGCTCGAGGACGGCGCCAACCGCGCGCGCACGCTGACCGTGCCGAAGGAATCCGGCCGCATCGCGCTCAAGCAGCAGAACATCGACGTGATCAAGCGCGCGATGGTCGGCGTGACGGCGGACCAGAGCGGCACGGCGTGGCGGCCGTTCCAGGGCGTGCAGTACACCGTGGCCGGCAAGACGGGTACCGCGCAGGTCGTGGGCCTGAAGGGCCAGAAGTACAATGCGGCGGCGACGCCGGAACGACTGCGCGACAATGCGCTGTTCATCGCGTTCGCGCCCGCCGACCATCCGCGCATCGCGCTGGCGCTGGTCGTGGAAAACG
>JBKHWY010000298.1:0-5986 GCA_046566285.1 Gammaproteobacteria bacterium
CATCCCATTCCTTGAACGCGGCTACGCGGCGCTGCGTTTCACTGAGCCAAACGAAGACTTCAGCCACCAGCACCAGGACGTGCGCAAGGAAGACGGCAAGCAGTATGGCGACCTGCCCGAGTTCAACGACTACAAGTACATCGCCAGGGTCGCGCGCGTGAATGCGGCCGCGCTGGCCTCGCTCAGCCTGGCCCCGGCCGCTCCGGCCAACGTCCGCCTGCGCACCGACAAGCTGGAGAACGACTCCGCCCTGGTGTGGGATGTCAATGCCGAGCCGGACCTGGCCGGCTACCGCATCGTGTGGCGCGACACCACCGCCGCGCAGTGGCAGGGCGCGCAGTACGTGGGCAACGTTACCGAAGCGCGCGTGAAGCTATCCAAGGACAACTACTTCTTTGGCGTGCAGGCGGTGGACAAGGACGGCAACGTCAGTCCGGCTACTTATCCACTGCCGCTGCGTTAGGGGCTGGCGCTACCACCGGCCGTAATGGTTCACCAGGCCGCGCCAGAAGGCGTCGGCCTCCGCGCCCAGGGACGTCTCGCCGGCCTTCGCGGTGGCGTTGGCTGCGGTTTGCACCATCACCAGTTTAAGTTCAGGGTCGATGAAGATCATCTGGCCGTACACACCCTGGAGGGCGAAGCGCCGTTTTTCGGTCGGGAAGATCCAGAACAGGTTCGAGTAGCCGTAGTACGGGGTCGCGGTGCGGGGACGGAAGGCTTGGGGGAGCCGGTGCCAGTCGGTCGACTCGAGCAGATAGTCGCGCGGGATGATGGGGCGCTGTCTCGGGTCGTCCGGGCGGACGCCATCGTTGGCCAGCACCACACCCAGGCGCCCGTAATCCCTCAGGGTGGCGTTGAAGTTGCCTGAAGCGCGTTCCAGGCCGGTCTGGTCGGCGCGCCATAGGGCGGAGGTCTCGGCGCCGATCGCTTGCCACAGGCGTGGGGTGAGGTACTCGCTCAAGCTGCTGCCCGTGGCCCCGCGCAGCACGGCGGCCAGCATGTCCGGTTCGGCACTGGCGTAGGAAAACCGTGTGCCTTGCGGCGCATCGCGCACGGTGATCACCTTGGCCGCTTCTTCGATGCCACGGGCCACCACGGTCAGCGTATAGCGTTCCAGGTCGTCGTGGCCGTCGTAGCGCTCTTCGAAATGTGCGCCGGAGGCCATGCGCAGCAGGTTGCGGATGGTGGTCTCGCCGTACAGCGTGCCTTGCAGCTTGGGCGCGTAGCGGTCGGCGCGGTCATCGAGCGACGCGATCTTGCCCTCATGCTGGGCGATGCCCACTGCCAGCGAGAGGATCGACTTGGCCATGGAATTGGACAGGAAGCGCTGGGTCGGCTGGCGCGCGTACTGGTAGCGCTCGACCTGAATCACGCCGTCCTTGATGATCAACAGGCCCATGATGCGCTGGCGCGCCAGGTAGTCGTCCACGCTCAGCGAGGTACGCCCATCCACGCTCCACCGTAATGCCGGTTCGCGCTCGGCGCGCCGCAAGGGCATGGGAGCCGTGCTGGGCGCCAGGACGTTTGACTTGCCGTTGAAGATGCCGGGAATCTCCCCTTGGGCAGTGAACGAGCCGACCCGCACCGATTCGTCATAAAACCAGGTTTTTGCGGTCCCGACCGGATAACCCAGCGCCTTGCCGAGCATGTCTTCGTCGGGCGCGGCGCTTGCCTGAACGGAGATGCAAGCGATTAGCACTGACAACAAATGGGGAGACAGTCGGGACATCGCAAGCCTTTAGGATGTTGGTCGGGACGCAATGATGTCAATAATATATCAATGAGACTGGCTGGTCACGTCATACTGCTTCCAGTGCAACGTTGGCATTCGCATATTTGCGGTTTCGACAAGGTAAGCTGGTACAGTGAGGTTTTTTCCTGTCGAGGTATTGCCGTGCCAATTGCGCTTCCGACTGCAGCCCTGTTGACCTTCGGCGCGTATGCGCTCGCCACCGCCAGCCCCGGCCCCAGCAATCTCGCCGTCATGGCCACGGCCATGAACGGCGGGCGCAAACCGGCGCTGGTGTTTGCGCTCGGCGTCGTGGCTGGCTCCACGCTGTGGGGCGTACTGGCCGCGCTCGGCTTGTCCGTGATCCTTGCACGCTGGGCCCAGGCGCTGGTGGCGATCAAGGTGCTGGGCGGACTGTACCTGCTGTGGCTGGCAAGCAAGGCAGCGCGCCGCGCGTGGCGCGTGCATGCGGAAGCGGATCAACACGTCGTGACCGGTTCCAACCGGGTCCTGTTCATGCGCGGACTGGCCATGCACCTGACTAATCCAAAAGCGATCTTCAACTGGCTTTCCCTGGTCACGCTCGCCCTGCCAAGCGGGGCGGGGCGGACCGATGCCTTGATGATCGTGGCCGGCTGTGTGCCCATCGGCCTGGCCGTGTTCTGCGGCTATGCCCTGGTGTTCTCGACCGGGCCGGCCCGCGCCGCCTACTTGCGCTTGCGCCGCTGGATCGATGGTGGCTTGGCGGCGCTGTTTGGCTATGCCGGCATGCGCATGCTGTTTGCGCGCGCCGCCTGAACACCGAGCCTTCCCTGAGACATAAACGAAAGCACGCCCATGCCACTGCCCGCCGACCCGCACGCGCCCGCCGACTTTGATTTCATCATCGGTGACTGGCGCGTCAAGCATCGCCGCCTGAACGCGCGTTTCGCCGGCTGCACCGAATGGACCGAATTCGAAGGCCAGACATCCACCGCCAAGATCCTGGGCGGCTTCGGCAACCTCGAAGACAACCTGCTGCACTTTCCGGACGGCGCCTTCCGGGCCGTCGCCATGCGCTCCTATTGCCGCGCGTCCGGCACTTGGTCGATCTGGTGGCTGGACGGGCGCAACCCGACCTCGATCGATGTGCCCGTCGTGGGGCGCTTTGCCAACAACGTCGGTCTGTTCTTTGCCGACGATGTGTTGAACGGCCAGCCGATCAAAGTGCGTTTTACCTGGACCGCCACGCCGGGCGAGCATCCGCGCTGGGAGCAGGCGTTTTCGAACGATGGCGGCACGACTTGGGAGACCAACTGGCGGATGGAGTTCGTGCCGGTCGGTCCGGCTGGTGTCGAGTGATGCACGGTGAGGGATGAAATGAAAACTGGAACATCGAGGTGGCGACGGGTAAAGCAAATGGCCGCACTGCTGCTTGCGATCCTGGCCTATGCCATTCCAACGATGTGGGAATGGGCTGCGCTGGTGCCCCGGCGGCGGTCGTCCGGCAAATGCCTGCGCTGCTGACGGTCACGCCGCATCGAATACTTAGCGATCCCTTCACGCATCAACCAAGAATTGAGTAAACCACCCATGGGCAAAAACCGCCTGGAAGCCTTCAGCGACGGCGTCATCGCCATCATCATCACGATCATGGTGCTGGAACTCAAAGTGCCGCACGATCCCACGCTGGCCGCGCTGGCGCCGCTGTGGCCGGTGCTGCTGAGCTATGTGCTCAGCTTCGTCTACGTGGGGATCTACTGGAACAACCACCACCACTTGCTGCACGCGGTGCACAACATCAGTGGCCGCGTGCTGTGGGCCAATTCGCACCTGCTGTTCTGGCTGTCGCTGATTCCGTTCGTCACCGCCTGGATGGGCGAGAACCACTTCGCCACCGTCCCCGTGGCGGCGTATGGCGTCGTGCTGCTGATGTGCGGCAGTGCATACGCGATCCTGGTGCGGGTGCTGATCGCGCATCACCAGGGCAACCATGAACTGGCGCAGGCGATCGGCACCGACCGCAAGGGCTGGCTATCGATCGCTTTCTACGCCCTGGGCATCGGCCTGTCGTTCGTGAACCCATGGGCGGGCTTTGCGGTGTATGCCGGGGTGGCGCTGATGTGGATCGTGCCGGACCGGCGTATCGAAGCGCATCTTGTAAAGCAGCCGTAAGCGCGGCCATACGCGTGCGCCAACGGTAGATTAGAATGCTGTTTTGTCGAACTGCAAAACCTGCAATATAAGCTTATGCCCTATAAGACTATCGAAGATACGATCGGCAATACGCCGCTGGTCCAGCTGGTACGACTGCCGGGCGCCGATGCGGCCGCGCGCAATAACATCATCCTCGGCAAGATGGAGGGCAACAATCCGGCCGGATCGGTCAAGGACCGGGCCGCGATGTCGATGCTGCGCCGCGCGGAAGAACGCGGCCAGATCAAGCCGGGCGATACCCTTATCGAGGCCACCAGCGGCAACACCGGCATCGCGCTGGCCATGGCGGCTGCCATCAAGGGCTACAAGATCCTGCTACTCATGCCTGACAACCTGACGGTGGAGCGGCGCCAGAGCATGGCGGCCTATGGCGCGCAGATCATCCTGACGCCAAAAACGGGCGGGATGGAATACGCGCGCGACATGGCCGAGCAGCTGCAGCGCGACGGCAAGGGCATCATCCTCGACCAGTTCGCCAACGCGGACAATCCGCGCGCCCACTACGAGACCACCGGGCCGGAAATCTGGCGCGATACCGACGGACGCGTGACGCATTTCGTCAGCGCGATGGGCACCACCGGCACGATCATGGGCGTGTCGCAGTACCTGAAGGAAAAGAACCCGGACGTGCGCATCATCGGCGCGCAACCGGAAGACGGCTCGCAAATCCCGGGCATCCGCAAATGGCCGGAAGCCTACATGCCGAAGATCTTCGATAAGGCGCGCGTCGACCAGGTCGAGAGCGTCAGCCAGGCCGCGGCCGAGCAGATGGCGCGCCGGCTGGCGGCGGAGGAGGGCATCTTCTGCGGCATCTCGGCCGCAGGTGCCTGCGAAATCGCGCTGCGCGTTTCGCAGACGGTAGAGAACGCCACTATCGTGTTCGTGGTGTGCGACCGGGGCGATCGCTACCTGTCCACCGGCGTGTTCCCGGCCTGACGGAGCCGGTCCCAGCCTTACGGCGAGCCTGAACGCAGAAGCGCCGTGGACCTCAACGAGGCCACGGCGCTTTTGTTGTTGTCGCTGTCCTTGTTAAGGGTGGCCTGCCTGCCGGGGCAGGCAGTACACACTTAACAAGGACAGCGCGTCGTTTTCGCGTGCTTCGGAACCTGAAGGCTTATGCCTGTGGCTCGCCTTCTTTTGGCTTGAACTGCTTGTCGCTGATGCGGAACTTGTTGCGGCGATCGCCCATCAGGTAGCGCAGGTCGCGGATCGACAGGTCCGACACTTCGTGCATGCGGATCAAGAGCGATGCGCCGACCGGCAGGCGGTGGTGGCGGATCTTCGAGATCACCGGCGGCGCCACTTCCAGGGCGCGCGACAGCGCTGCGTCGTTCTTCAGACGCAGGTTCTCGATCAGGGTGTCCAACAGCCTGTTGGGGTTGTACTGCAGCAGATCATCGTTTTCCGAATCGCTGTTCATATCAATGCCGACTTGGTTTGTCATGATGTCAAAAATTCCTATTGTGAAGTGGTGCTTCTCTCATCACACCGTGTGCCACGCCCCAGGGCGCGCTCCCGTGCAACGTGCGACTTATTCCCGGGTAACTACGCTTAAAAAAAGATATACACAATTGTACAACCCTTTTCTAATCTAGTACTCATAAGCAATAAGATTACAAAAGGATTACTCGATTGTGTTGTCTTGTCGCAACATAGCCGCAATGCAATTCTCTCATAAAATCACGAGGAAAATAATTGACGAGCGAGAAAACTTGATTGTAAGGCAATCGAGTTGGCATTGCCGCACAATTCTTGGTTTATTGTGAAATGTGCCACAGACTCTGGGGTATGTGCAAGGCAACTAGTTTCTCCTGCGCACCATCCCGTCCAGCAGGCGATACCCTAGGGGAGTATCCCGCCGCGTTAAATCGTGACGATTACCAAGATTGTAATCTCACGGTTACACTTCTTTACAAAGTTTCGCACGCGGAAACTTAAGTTGACGGAATGCCTGCCATGCTCAGGCGCACTGCACGGCCCAGCTCGATGACCGCCATGGCGTAGAAATAGCTGCGGTTGTACTGGGTGATGGCAAAGAAATTATCGTTGGCGAGCCAGTAT
>JBKHWY010000299.1:0-5963 GCA_046566285.1 Gammaproteobacteria bacterium
CCGGCTATACCCGTGAGCGAATCGCGGCCCGGCATCGCGGCAATGTGGGGGTATTTGCCGGGATCACCAAGACCGGCTTCGACCTGCACGGCTATGAACTGCTCAAGCGCGGCGACACCATTCATCCGCACACGTCCTTCAGTTCGGTCGCCAACCGCGTGTCGTACGTATTCAACCTGCACGGCCCCAGCGTGCCGGTCGATACCATGTGCTCTTCCTCGCTGACGGCGATCCACGAAGCCTGCGCGCATATCCAGCGCGGCGACTGCGAAATGGCGATTGCCGGCGGCGTGAACCTGTACCTGCATCCGACCGGCTATGTGGGCCTGAGCGCCAAGCACATGCTGTCGGACGACGGCCGCTGCAAAAGCTTCGGCGCGCACGCCAACGGCTTCGTGCCCGGCGAGGGCGTGGGGGCGGTGCTGCTCAAGCCACTCTCCCGCGCGCTGGCGGACGGCGACAGGATCCATGCGGTGATCCGCGCCACCAGCATCAACCACGGCGGCAAGACCAATGGGTACACCGTGCCCAACCCAAATGCGCAGGCCCAGTTGATCCGCGCGGCGCTCGTGCGCGCCGGGGTGAACGCGCGCACCGTCAGCTACGTGGAAGCGCACGGCACCGGCACCGAACTGGGCGACCCAATCGAGGTGGCCGGCTTGACCCAGGCGTTCAGGCACGACACCGCCGATGCGCAGTTCTGCGCACTCGGTTCGGTGAAGTCGAACATCGGCCACCTGGAGGCCGCCGCGGGAATTGCGGGGCTGACCAAGATCGTGCTGCAGATGAAGCATCAGGCGCTCAGTCCCAGCCTGCATGCCGACGAGCTCAATCCCAACATCGCGTTCGCGCGCACGCCGTTCTTCGTCCAGCGCGAACGGGGCGAGTGGAAGCGGCCAGTGGTCGCCATCGATGGCGCGCCCGCCGTTGAATTCCCGCGCATCGCCTGCCTGTCCTCGTTCGGCGCGGGCGGCGCCAATGCCCATGTGGTGCTGGAAGAGTATGTGGCCGACGAGGTGGACCAGGGGCCGGGCGCGAGCGCCATGCCGGCGCTGATCGTGCTGTCGGCCCGCACGGGCGCGCAACTGCGCGAACAGGCACGGCGCCTGCTGGAGGCGGCGCAAGGCGGCCATCACGAACGCTTTGACGACGCCGACCTGCACGCCGTGGCGCAGACCCTGCAAACGGGCCGCGAAGCCATGCAGGAGCGCCTTGCGCTGG
Organism: Gammaproteobacteria bacterium; assembly: GCA_046566285.1. Taxonomy (GTDB): domain Bacteria; phylum Pseudomonadota; class Gammaproteobacteria; order Burkholderiales; family Burkholderiaceae_D; genus Telluria_A. The sequence goes on from JBKHWY010000299.1 coordinate 1,222, forward strand.
CCTGCACCACGGTGCGCGAGCTGTGCGACAAGCTGGCGGCCTACTGCGACGGCGCGCGCCAGGTGGACGGCCTGTTCACCGGACAGGTGCGCCATGACGGACCGCTGGCGAAGCTGGCTGGCGACGACGATGCGGGCGCCCTGGTCGACGCCTGGCTGCGCAAGGGCCGGTTCAACGACTTGCTCGAACTGTGGGTGGCCGGTTTCCATATCGATTGGGAGCGCCTGCATGGGGGGCGGCGCGGTAAGCCGGTCAGCCTGCCCACCTATCCCTTCCTGAAGGAGCGCCACTGGTTCGACAAGGTGGCTGCGCCCGCGCCAGATCTGGCGGCCATGCCTGCGCGCGTCCTGCATCCGCTGGTGCACGAGAACACGTCGGACCTGTCCGAGCAGCGCTACAGTTCGACCTTCACGGGGGCGGAGTTCTTCCTGCGTGACCACGTCATCCAGGGCACGCCCGTGCTGCCCGGCGTGGCCGCGCTGGAGATGGCCTTGCACGCGGTGGGACGGGCCAGCGGCGCCGGCGCCACCGCGCTCTCGTTGTGCAACGTCGCATGGGTCCAGCCGATCCAGGTGTCGACCCCGCGGACGGTGCACATCGGCGTGTACCCGGCGGAGGGCGGGCAGGTCGATGTCGAGATCTACAGCGAAAGCGAGGACGGCGTGATTGTGCACAGCCAGGGCGCGGCGATGCCGTGCGCGGCGCCGCAGAACGTCCGGCTGGATGTGGACGCGCTGCGCGGCGCCTGCGCCGAGGCCCTCATGCCGGCGGCCGAATGCTATGCGGCCTACCGCGCCATGGGCATCGATTACGGCCCCAGCCACCAGGCCATCGAACAGGTCCATGTCGGCCCCAAGCAGGTGCTGGCGCGCCTTGCCCTGCCGGCCGGGTTGGCCGCCACGGCGGCGCAGTTCGTGCTGCACCCGGCGCTGCTCGACGGCGCGCTGCAAGCGCTGATCGGGATGGTCCGCAATGCCGGCGCCTCCGGCCTCACCACGGCGCTGGTGCCGTTTGCGCTCGACCGGCTGGACGTGCTCGATCCTGTGCTGGACCCTGCGTTCGCCCCGCAATGGGTATGGGCGCGCTACAGCGCGGATGACCAGCCCGACGGTGCGGTGCGCAAATTCGATATCGACCTGTGCGACGGCGCGGGCCAGGTCGGGGTCCGGCTGGCCGGCTTTTCGACCAGGGCGCTGGTGCAGGCGCCGCCGCCGGTGGCCGACGCGGGCAAGGACTTGCTGCTGCTGACGCCAGGCTGGCGTGCCGCAGACAGCGCCGATGCATCTGCGCCTCACCGCCATGTGGTGGTGCTATGCGACCTGGAGCCGGGCGTCGGCGCCCAGGTCACGGCGCTGATGGACGGGGCCGAGTGCGTGGCGCTGGAACGGCCCGCCGGCGGCATCGCCGCGCGCTTCGGCGCCCATGCACTGGGCGTGTTCGATCAGGTGCGTGGCCTGCTGGCTTCGCGCAGCGCGGGGCCCGTCCTGCTGCAGGTCTTGGCGCCGGCAGTGGGCGAACAGGCCATGCTGGCGGGCCTGGCCGGCTTGCTGAAGACCGCCCGTGCCGAAGACCCGAACCTGCTGGCCCAGCTGGTCGAAGTCGAGCGCTGCGACGACGCGCAGGCGCTGGTCGCCGCGCTCCGGCATGGCCGCCAGGATCCGCATGCCGCCCGGGTGCGCAGCACGGCTGGCGGCTTCGCCAGCGGCTGCTGGGAGGAGTTGACGCTTCCCGCCGACGCGCCGCCTACGCCATGGAAGGATGGGGGCGTCTACCTGATCACTGGCGGCGCCGGCGCCATCGGACTGCTGCTGGCCGACGAGATCGCGCGCCGGGCACGCAATCCGGTGCTGGTGCTGGTCGGGCGTTCGGCGCCTGGGACGGCGCTACAGGGCAGAATCGCGGCCCTGCGCGCGACGGGCGCGAAGGTCGAGTATCGCCAGGCTGACGTGGCCGACCCGCAGGCCGTGGAGGCGCTGCTGGGCGAACTCGCGCGTTTGCACGGTCCGCTCAACGGCATCCTGCACTGCGCGGGAGTGACACGCGACGCCTTCATTGCCGCCAAACCCCGCGAGCACTGGCGCGCCGTATTGGCGCCCAAGGTCGACGGCATCGTCAACCTGGATCATGGCAGCCGCGCCATGCCGCTCGACCTGTTCGTGGCGTTTTCCTCGGCCGCGGGCGCGCTGGGCAATCCGGGGCAGGCCGACTACGCCGCCGCCAACGCCTTCATGGATGCCTATTGCGGTTACCGCGCCAGCCTGGCGCGGGCCGGACAGCGGCACGGCGCGAGCCTGTCCATTAACTGGCCCCTGTGGGCCGACGGCGGGATGGCGCTCGATGCGGCCATGGTCGAGCACAAGCTGCGCCCGGCGGGCCTGGCGCTGCTGCGCACCGACAGCGCGCTGCACGCCCTGTACCACGCGCTGGCCATGGGGAACAGCCAGGTCATGGTGCTCGAAGGCGACGGCGGGGCGATCCGAAGCATGCTGCGGCAGCATGCGCGCTGACGCCTCCATGACCCGGCAAGAACAGACTATCACCGCGGAGATTTGAATGGCAACAGAAGCGCTGCACGAGCACACGATCGACTACCTGAAACAGCTGCTGGCGACGACCCTGCGCTCGACGGTGGAGCAGATCGATGCCAACGAGCCGATGGAAAAGTATGGCATCGATTCGATCATGGTCATGGACCTGACCAATCAGCTCGAAAGCGTGTTCGGATCGCTGCCCAAGACCCTGTTCTTCGAGTACCGCACCATCGCGCAGTTGGCTGCTTACTTTGTCGAGCGGCACGGCGCCAAGGTGGCGGCCCTGGCGGGTGGCGTGCCGGCGACGCCGTCGCCGGTTGGCGTTCGCGCCGCCGTGTCCGCCCCTGCGCCCACCTCCGCGCCGGCCCGCAGGCGCCAGGGGCGTGCGCGCTTCGTGTCGGAGCCCACGCCGGCGCCGGCCGCGCCGCTGGCGCACTCGGACGACATCGCCATCATCGGCCTGGCCGGACGTTATCCGCAGGCGGGCGACCTGGCCCAGTTCTGGGAAGTGCTGCGCGACGGCCGCGATTGCATCACCGAGATCCCGCCCGAGCGCTGGGACCACGCGCCGTTCTACGATCCGGCCAAGGACCAGCCGGGGAAAACCTACGCCAAGTGGGGCGGCTTCATCGACGGCGTGGACCGCTTCGACGCGGCCTTCTTCAATATCTCGCCGCGCGAAGCAGAATTCCTCGATCCGCAGGAAAAGCTGTTCTTGCAGTGCGTGGTCGAGACCGTGCAGGACGCCGGCTATACGCGCGCCAGCCTGGCGCGCTGCCAGCGCGACGGCCTGCCCGGCAACGTCGGGGTGTACGTGGGCGTGATGTATTCCGAGTACCAGCTCTACGGCGCGCAGGAGACGACCCTGGGCCGCCCCATCGCCTTGTCGGGCAGCCTGGCCTCGATCGCCAACCGGGCCTCGTACTTCCTCGACCTGCACGGCCCCAGCATGACGGTCGATACCATGTGTTCCTCATCGCTGTCGGCGATCCACCTGGCCTGCCAGAGCCTGCGCCTGGGCGAAACCTCGATGGCCATTGCCGGCGGCGTGAACCTGTCGCTCCACCCGAACAAGTACCTGATGCTGGCGCAGGGCCATTTCGCCGCCAGCAATGGCCGCTGCACCAGCTTCGGCGCCGGTGGCGATGGCTACGTGCCAGGCGAGGGCGTGGGCGCGGTCCTGCTCAAACCGCGCGCGCAGGCGCTTGCCGACGGCGACCATATCTACGGCATCATCAAGAGCACGGCGGTCAACCATGGCGGCAAGACCAACGGCTACTCGGTGCCCAATCCAAGCGCGCAGGCCGACGTGATCCGCCGTGCGCTGCGCCAGGCGCGCATCGATCCGCGCAGCATCGGCTACCTGGAGGCGCACGGCACCGGCACCGCGCTGGGCGACCCGATCGAGATCGCAGCCCTGACCCAGGCCTTCCGTGACTGGACCGGGGAGGAGCGCTTCTGCGCGATCGGCTCGGTCAAGTCGAACATCGGCCATTGCGAAAGCGCGGCCGGGATCGCGGCCCTGACCAAGGTGCTGCTGCAGATGAAGCATGGGAAGCTGGCGCCGTCGCTGCATTCGTCCACGCTCAATCCGCACATCGAGTTCGAACGCAGCCCGTTCGTGGTGCAGCAGGCGCTGGCGGAGTGGCCTCGGCCGGTGCGCCAGGTGAATGGCACGGCCGTCGAGATGCCCCGGGTGGCGGGCATCTCGTCCTTCGGCGCGGGCGGGGCGAATGCCCACTTCATCATCGAGGAACACATCGCCCCGGCCGCGCCCGCGCAGACGCCGCTCGCGCCGAACGCGCCGAGCGCGCCGGCGCTCATCGTGCTGTCGGCGCGCGATCCGGCGCGCCTGCAAGCGTACGCCGAAAAGCTCCTGGCGGCCGTGCGCGCGGGGCAGTGGCGCGAGGACGAGCTCGAGGACCTGGCCTACACGCTGCAGGTCGGGCGCGAAGCGATGGATGAGCGGCTGGCCCTGACGGCGGGCTCGCTGTCGGAGCTGGAAAACAAGCTGCAGCGCGTGTGCGAAGGCGCGCCCGCCGGCGCGGCCCAAGGCCTGTGGCGCGGACACGCCCGCCAGGAGCGCAGTGCGCTGGCCGCATGGTCGGCCGACGAGGACATGAAAGCCACCATCGAAGCGTGGATGGCCAAGGGCAAGTGGGCGCCCCTGCTGGACGTGTGGGTCAAGGGCTGGCCGCTCGACTGGGAGCG
>JBKHWY010000300.1:0-5950 GCA_046566285.1 Gammaproteobacteria bacterium
TGGGCCGTCATGCCGGCATACGCGATCCAGCCGCCCTTGCTCGGCACCCATTCGGTGTTGTAGATCGCGCCGCTCGAGGTGCACGCCAGGCTTTCCGGCATCTGGCCCGAATCGGTCATGTGGTTGAACCAGCCCTGGAAGGCGGCGCTGGTGATGTTGTTCACGGTCCAGTAGCCGGTCGAGCGCGGCGCCCACACCAGGATCGGGCCGGCCGGCAGCGCGCTGCCCTTGAGCAGGGTCCACGGCCCGGTCTGGGCGGCGGAATTGTTGACGTACGGGGTGGTCTGGCCGTGGTCGAACTTCATTTCAAACGCGGCGCTGTCCTTGGCCATGTGCACGTGCACGTGGGGACCGGTGGAGTTGCCGCTGTTGCCCGCCAGGCCCAGGTACTGGCCCTTGGTGATCTTCACGCCGTTGGTGACGGCTGCTTCCGGAGCAATCCAGCCGCTCGAGCTTGGATTGACGAACTTGGTCTGGTTGTGCGGACAGATGGCGGAGGAGATGGTGCCGGGGATCATGTGCGCATGCAGGGCGTACACGCCATCGTCGGTCTTGATCCACACATGGTTGCCGCCCACGCCGATGTAGCCGTTGACCACGTCCGCATCCTTGGTGCCGGCCTTGCTGTTGTCCGGCGCGTTGCGCCAGCAGCCGACCACGGTGCCCGACACCATCGCATACACCTTGCGGCCGTAGATGAGGTAGCTGGAGTTGACGGTCGGATCGGCGTTGTCGGACACCAGCGGGCTCCACTTGTTATTGCCGACGTAGCGCACCGCGCCGATGTCCTTGGCCATGGTCTGCAGGTAGCCGCCGCCGTGGTTGCCAGTGACGTAGCGGTGGTTCAGGTTGAGGTCGTCGCTTTTCAGGGGAAAGTCGGCGGCCGAGGCGGACACGGCGAGGAAGGCGGAGCCGGCGAGGACGGCGGTGCGGAGGGCTTTCAGTGCGTAGGTCATGTTTGAATATCCTATGAAGAACTCGTTTGTAGACGGAGCCGATTGGCTTTTATTTCGCAACGCTGCGATGGAAGAATCTTATGCGTCCGTCCTTCATCGCGTTCTTAAAACAATATTTGTAAAACGCTAAGAAAACCTTAACTTCTTCACTTAGCCATTCCTGGCCCGCCGGCGCGTAATGTGGCGCAACATTGAGCGGTTTGCTTTATCCTTCGCTATTTCGCGGTCGAGCAGGAGAGCTTGGGTGGTGGGGCAGGTAAATACGAAAAAGCGGGCGTTCACGCTGGCCGGGGCGCTGGCCCTGACGGGGCTGGTGAGCAGTTGCGGCACCCCGACCACGGCACCGGGCGGCGCATCAGGCGCGTCCGGCCCGTCGTCGGACACGCCGCGCACCCATCCGCGCGCCACCCCACCCGCGCCTCCGGCCAATCCGACGCCGCAGGTGGTCGGCGGCAGCGACACCGAACCGCCGCCCGCGCCGCGCGAGTTCCGCGCCGCCTGGGTCTCGACCGTCGCCAACATCGACTGGCCCAGCCGCAGCAAGCTGCCGGCCGAGCGCCAGCAGGCCGAGGCGATTGCGATCCTGGACCGCGCCAAGGCCATGAACCTGAACGCCATCGTGCTGCAGGTGCGCCCCAGCGCGGATGCGATCTACGCCTCGAAACTGGAACCATGGAGCGAATACCTGAGCGGCGCGCAGGGCCAGGCCCCGCAGCCGTGGTACGACCCGCTCAAGTTCTGAGTGACCGAAGCGCACGCGCGCGGGCTGGAACTGCACGCCTGGTTCAACCCCTACCGCGCGCGCCATGCCACGGCCAAGTCACCGGCCGCGTTCAACCATGTCTCGCGCACCCTGCCAGGCGCGGTCAAGCCCTACGGGCGCTTCCTGTGGATGGACCCGGGCGACGATGCCGCCTCGCGCCAGACCATCGAGGTCATCCTCGACGTGGTGCGCCGCTACGACATCGACGGCGTGCACATCGACGACTACTTCTATCCGTATCCGATCGAAGCGGGCGGCGACGCGGGCGGCCTGGACACCGGCGGCAGCAAGCCGGAACTGGATTTCCCCGACCAGCCGTCGTACCAGCGCTACCTGCAGGGCGGCGGCAAGCTCGATCGGGCCGACTGGCGGCGCCAGAACGTCAACCGCCTGATCGAGGCGCTGTACAAGGGCATCCATCGCGAGAAGAACTGGGTGCGCTTCGGCATCAGCCCGTTCGGCATCGGGCGCCCGGACCGGCGCCCCCCCGGCATCGTCGGCCTGTCGCAGTACGACCGCCTGTATGCCGACGCCGAGCTGTGGCTGGCCAACGGCTGGGTGGATTATTTTTCGCCGCAGCTGTACTGGCCCATCGCCCAGGCCCCGCAAGCCTACGGCGTGCTGCTGGACTACTGGCTGGGCCAGAACCGCCTGGGCCGGCACATCTGGCCGGGGCTGTACACCAGCCGCATCGGCGCGCCCACCAAGTCGTACACGGCCGACGAGATCGTCCAGCAGGTGAACCTGACGCGCACCCGCGACGGCGCGGGCGGGCACGTCCACTTCAGCATGGCCGCGTTGATGGATAACCGCCAGGGCATCGCCGACAAGCTGCGCGCGCGCCAGTACACCCTGCCCGCGCTGGTGCCGGCCTCGCCCTGGCTGGGCAGCGAGACACCCGGCACTCCCGGCGTGGTGGCCAAACGCGAAGCCAAGGGCGTGCGCCTGGGGCTGGCGGCCGGCAAGGCCAACGCCAGCTATGCCGTATGGTCGCGCCACGGCAAGGAGTGGCGCTTCGCCGTGGTCCCGGCCGCGCAGGCGACCTACCTGATCCCCAACGATCCCACGCTCGGCGAAGCCCACTCGGTGGTGGTCAGCGCCGTGGACCGGCTCGGCAACGAGAGCGAGCGTGTGTCCGTGCTCAAGTAGTTTTACACTATCGCCATGACGCCCTCCGCTCCCTCCCTTGGCCTTGGCATCGATGCCGGAGGCACCCAGACCCGCTGGGCCCTGGCCAGCGCGGACGGCGCCATCGTGGCCGAAGGCGTGGCGGCGGGAATGTCCGCCCTGGAGGCGCCTGACGCACTGCGCGCCAAGCTGGCGCCGCTGGCGGCCAGCGTGCGCGCGCACGGGACCGTGGCGCAGATTCACGCGGGCCTGACCGGCTTCGGCGGCGACGCCGCTCCCCTGCAAGCCGTGTTCGCGGCGCTGTTCGACCTGCCTGCCGCGCGCATCCACGTCCGCAGCGACATCGAGATCGCCTACCTGGACAGCTTCGTGCCTGGCGCGGGCTACCTGATCTACGCCGGCACCGGATCGATCGGCGCCTACATCGATGCGGACGGCCGTTTCCAGCGCGCCGGCGGGCGCGGCGTGGTGCTCGACGATGGCGGCGGCGGCTTCTGGATCGCGCGCGAAGCGCTGCGTCACGTGTGGCGCAACGAGGACGAGGAGCCCGGGCGCTGGCGCGGCTGCGCACTGGCGCGCGCCGTGTTCGCCCACATCGGCAGCGAGGACTGGACCGCGTCGCGCCAGTTCCTGTACGGCCAGGAGCGCGGCGCCGTGGGCACGCTGGCGCTGGCCGTGGCGGCATGCGCCGACACCTCGCCGGTGGCGCGCGACATCCTCCAGCGCGCCGGCGCCGAGCTGGCCCGGCTGGCATCCGCGCTGACCCAGCGTTATGGCGTCCGTCCGCTGGCGCTGGGCGGACGCGCCGCCACCCTGCATCCATCGATCGAGGCGTCCATGCGCGCGGCCCTGCCGCCGGACGCCGTCCTGACGCGCGCCTCCGGCCACGCCCACCACGGCGCCGCGCGCGCGGCCGCTACCCCACCGTCCACCGCACCCTGTTCAAGATGAAGATCCCGTTCGCCGCGCCCATCGTCCTTTGCGCCCTGAGCGCGCTCATGCTGGCCGGCTGCGCCGGTCCGCAGATCGACCGCACCTACACGGCCAAGGGCCAGAGCAGCCGCGCCAAGTTCATCGTGCTGCACTACACGGTGGCGGACCGGAACAAATCGATCACCATCCTGTCCGAGCAGGTCGTCAGCGCGCACTACCTGGTGACGGACGACCCGACTCCGGTCATCTACGGCCTGGTGGACGAAGCGCGCCAGGCCAACCATGCCGGGGTGTCGTACTGGCGCGGCTACACCAACCTGAACGCCAGTTCGATCGGCATCGAGATCGTCAACCGCGGCTTTACCGAAGGGCCGGGCGGGCGCACCTGGTACCCGTTCCCGCAGAACCAGATCGACCAGGTGATCAAGCTGGTGAAGGACATCGCCGCGCGCCACAACATCCCGCCCGAAAACGTCATCGGCCACGCCGACGTGGCGCCCACACGCAAGCAGGACCCGGGGCCGCTGTTCCCGTGGAAGCAGCTGATCGACGCCGGCCTGGCGCTGGGGCCCGATCCGGCGCGCTACGAGGCCGCGCTGCCCGTGTTTGAAGCCAGCCTGCCGGACGTCGCGTGGTTCCAGCAGAAGCTGGCCGCGTTCGGCTATTCGGTGCCGCAGAGCGGCCAGCTGGACGACGGCACACGCGCCGCGCTGGTGGTCTTCCAGATGCATTTCCGTCCCGTGAACATGGAGGGCAACCCGGACGCCGAAACGGCCGCCCTGCTCGATGCCCTCGTCAAACCGCAGGCGCCCTGACATGAGCATTCCCATCGAAGACATCGGCGGCCGGCCGCAATTCCGGCACCTCTCGACCATTGCCGGCATCGCGGTCGATTTGCGCTACGCGAGCGCGCGCAACTTCGTCGGGCGCGACCTCTACTCGCCGTTCGACTGCGGCTGGCTGCACGTTGACGCGGCCGCGGCGCTGGAGCGCGCGGTGGCGTGGCTGGCGCACGAGCGGCGCGGCTTCAAGCCGCTGGTGCTGGACGCGCTGCGGCCGCAGCGGGTGCAGGAAGCGCTGTGGGCGGCGCTGGACGGCACCGGGCTGCAGCCCTACCTGGCCGACCCGGCACGCGGTTCGATCCACTCGTTCGGCATGGCGCTCGACATCACGCTGCTCGATGCGGACGGCCAGGAGCTGGACATGGGCACCGGGTTCGACGACCTGTCCGAACGCTCGCAGCCAGGGCATGAGGCTGCGCTGCTCGAGCGCGGCGAGTTGACGCTGGCGGAAGTGGAGAACCGCGAACTGCTGCGCCGGATGATGGCGCATGCGGGGTTCGTGGGGATTCAGAGCGAGTGGTGGCACTATGATTGCGGGGATCGCGACCAAATTCGTGCGAGTTATGAGCGGGTGGTGTGAGCGTTCTTAGTGCGCTTCTGATCATGCGCGCTATGGGCCCTGGCCTTCGCCAGGGCGACGGTTCAAAATGTAGCGGTGCTCTTTTTGCTCTTAGCTCTAAAGCAGTAGCGATGCTGTGTTCTTTGTTAGCTCTCAAAAAGCAGCGATGCTGCTTTCTTTGTTAGCTCTAAGACGTCGCCCTGGCGGAGTGAAGTGACCCCGAAAAGTTGGAGACCAATTTTTCGGGGATTACATGAGTCGGCATTCAGAGCAGTTCAAGTTATCGGTTATCAAGCGCTACATATCGGGGCCATTGGGGTTCAAGTGCGTAGCCGATGAGGTGGGTGTGGGGGTGGCACTGGTCAAGCGCTGGGTCGCGTTTTACCGCGTACACGGCGTGGATGGCATCCAGGCAAGGGCTCGGGTCGGTTACGGCGTCGAATTCAAGCTGAAGGTACTGCGCCACATGTGGGAAAATCATCTCTCCTGCGCACAAACCGCCGCGCACTTCAATATCCGAGGCCAGTGCAACATAGCGATCTGGCAGCGGAGATATCGGGCTGGTGGAGTTGACGCGCTAATGTCCCCTTCGGAAAAAATGGCCGCTAAACCTCCAGTTAAATCGACTCCATCGTCCCCGCCGGCGGGCAGTGCGCCTGATGCGGATAACCGCTCACGAGAGCAGTTGCTGGACAAAATCCAGGATCTGGAGATGGAGGTGGCCTACCTAAAAAAGTTGCGTGCCTTGATTCAATCACAGCGGGAACAG
>JBKHWY010000301.1:0-5911 GCA_046566285.1 Gammaproteobacteria bacterium
CTGCAGACCCAGTTGAACCGGGCGGCCACCCCGGGCGAGTCGGACTGGAAGCTGGACGAGCAGACCTACAACGCCGCGGTCCGCGAATACTCGCTCCGGCTCGCCGACGGCCGCTGAGCAGCCCCGCCGGCGCCGCGCGGGCCGCGCTGAGCGGGCCGCCCGAGCGGGACCGAGCGGCCCGGCCGGGCGGCCTTCAGCGGACCGGGTTGCCGGCCGCGCGCAGGCTCTCCTTGACCTCGCCGATCGTGAGATCTCCGAAGTGGAACACGCTCGCCGCCAGCACCGCGTCCGCGCCGGCGGCCACCGCCGGCGGGAAGTGCTCGATCCGGCCCGCCCCGCCGCTGGCGATCACCGGGATGTCGACCACGGCACGCACCGCCTCGATCAGCTCCAGGTCGAGCGGGAATTCGCCGCCCAGCGGTGCCTGGTCGTACACGCTGTCGTTGATGCGGTTGCCGTCCACCTGCAGCAGGAAGCGGGTGTTGTAGTCGCCCGGACGCAGGAAGCCGCGCTCGCCCAGGTAGCTGTAGTTGCGGTCATAGTTCACGTACAGGCCGCGCACGCTGCGCGCCACGTCCGCCAGGGTGCGCCAGCCATGGTCGCGGATCTGGGCGGCGGTGATCACCGTCACCGAGGAGGGCGCCTGGCTGGCCGGCTGCACGAACTTGGAGGCGCTGTACACCTCCATCGACATCAGTTCCTCGAAGGGGACGGTGGTCAGGTCCTGGGACGCGTCCGGCGCAGCCGCAGTGGCGCCCGCGGCGCCGGCAAGCGCGGCCAGCAGCGCTGCGGACAAACGCGGCCGCTTGACGGAAAATCGGACTGGTTGAGACATCATGGGAACGGCATCTGTTGACGCATATCAACATGGTGGCAGCTTAGGGCGCAAAAGTATAGAGCAAAGGCAACACGGCTTGGCTGATACGCCAGAGTGTTGTATTGGCTGCACGCAGGGCGGCCCTTTATTGCCGGGATATCTTTCCTAAACGATATGCATCGACGATGCTGGCCAGCCAGCAGCCGATCATGACGATGGCGCACAGGGTGTCCAGGCTGGAGCCGCTGTCTTGCCGGGATACCTCGGCCAGAATGGTGGCCGGATCGAGTGGCAGGGTGCCTGCCGTGATCTGGTCGACGATGGCGCTGGCGCGCGCCAGCACGCTGCTCACGAAAAATACCACCGCCACGGCGGCAGGCACCAGAAAGCACAGCGCGCGCTTCGGGCGCCGCAGGAACAGCTGGCCAGCGCCGGGGAACACCAGCCCCGACAACAAGGCCGCCACCATCGACCGGTTCATTCAATGTCCTTTGTTTTTGGCTCTGTCACCGTTAAGTGTGGCCTGCACTGCCGGAACGGCAGGCAGTACACACTTAACGGTGACAGAGCGTTATTTTTTTGCCAGCGCCTGCCAGCTCGTGTCAACCTTCGCCATGCGGCCACGACCCGCCTGGCATTTGATGCGGCGCAAGCGCCAGCCCGATAGGCCCGCGTAGATTAGCCTGTGCGCGCAGCAAGTTTGCGCTGGAGCATGTGGGCAAGGCGATATAGATCAGCATCATACCTGCCCGTATGCGCAATGTCATTTCGCTATGCTCGGCCAGACTGAACGGTGACGGGCGTTTCGCTATCGAAGGGAAGTGCCCGATGCTCTCGCGCCTCCGAATCGGCCCCAAGCTGCTGCTCGCGCCCGCCGCCGTCGTGCTGCTGCTGATCTTTTCCTCGTGCGCGGCGTACTACACGATGGTGCGCCAGAACGTCACGTTCGAGACTGTCGTGCATGAGCGCGCCGCCCGCCTGCGCGCCGCCAACGCCCTGCTGGGCGAAGCGCGCCAGGCCCATGCCAACATCTACCAGCTGCTGACCTGGATGGGTGCCAGCTTTTCCGAAGCGCGCGTGGACGCGCTGGGCCGCGAAATCCGCCAGCGTCACGGCTCGATCGTGCAGCGCTTCGCCGCGCTGCGGCAAAGCACCGCCGACCCCGGCGGCCAGCACCTCCTGAGCCTGGGCGCCAACGCTTTCACCTTATATCGGCGCGACGTGCGCGACGTGCTGGAATTTGCGCCCATCGACCATTCGATGAGCGTGAACGCCATGAGCAAGGCCGAGCGTTCGTTCGCCGTGCTGGAGCAGCACCTGGCTTCGCTGGCCGCGCTCGAACAGCGCCTGTCCGAAGCGGCGTCCAGCGATGCGCGCGCCGGCTTCCAGGCCGCCACCCTCCTGATGCCGGTATTGATCGTGCTGTCGATCGTGCTGGCGCTGGGGATCACCTTGGCGGTGCGCGGCGGGGTGCTGCGCGAGGTGGAGGCCATCGGCCACGCGGCCAGCGGGCTGGCCCGGATGGATTTGCGGGTGCCGCAGCGCAGCTATGGTGCGGACGAACTGGCCGACACCTCGCGCGCACTGGACGCCAGCATCCGCAACCTGAACCGCACCTTGCGCGACATGCGCGACATGCGCGACGTGCGGTCCAGCCCACAGAGGACCGCCGTGCCGCCGCCGCAGGAAGTGGGCCCGCGCGAGCGCCGCCGCGTGCGCGATGCGGCCGCCGCAGCCAGTTCGCTGCAGCGCCAGGCCCAGGCCTTGCAGCGCGCCGTGGCCATGTTCAAGCTCGATGAAGAAGCGCGCAAGCCGCCCCTGCGCCAGGCTGGCGGGCTGGAGCCGATGCCGGAGGGCGCCGAGCGCGCCGACGGACCGGCACGGCGCCACTTGCGGCTGGCCTCCAGCCGGCCCGGCAACCCGACGCGCACCTAGGTCGGGGGGCTACGACTTACTCGTAGTCGCTGACCGGGGCGCAGCCGCAGAACAGGTTGCGGTCGCCGTACACATTGTCGGCGCGGCCGACCGGCGGCCAGTACTTCTGGCGGCGCAGCGAGGCCACCGGGAAGGCCGCCACTTCGCGGCTGTACTGGTGCGCCCATTCGTCCGCCGTCAGCACTTCGGCCGTATGTGGCGCGCCCTTCAAGGGGTTGTCCATGCGGTCGTACTCGCCGCGCTGCACCTTGACGATCTCGGCGTGGATGCAGATCATCGCTTCGATGAAGCGGTCGATCTCGGCCTTCGATTCGCTCTCGGTCGGCTCGATCATCAGCGTGCCGGGCACCGGGAAGCTCATGGTCGGCGCATGGAAGCCGAAGTCCATGAGGCGCTTGGCCACGTCTTCGTTGGAAATCCCGGTGGCGTCCTGCAGGGGGCGCATGTCGATGATGCACTCGTGCGCCACCAGGTCGTCGTGGCCGGTGTACAGCACCGGGTAGTGCGGGGCCAGCCGGCGCGCGATGTAGTTGGCGTTGAGGATGGCCGTTTCGGTGGCCGCCGTCAGGCCGGCCGCGCCCATCATCGTGATGTACATCCACGAGATCGGCAGGATGCTGGCCGAACCGTAGGCCGCCGAGCTGACCGCGCCGATGCCGGCTTCGTCGCGCAGGTAGCCGGTGGAACGCGAGTTGGGCAGGAACCGGGCCAGGTGCGCGCCCACGCCGATGGGGCCGACACCCGGGCCGCCGCCGCCGTGCGGGATGCAGAAGGTCTTGTGCAGGTTCAGGTGGCTGACGTCGCCGCCAAAGCTGCCCGGCGCGGCCACGCCCACCAGCGCGTTCATGTTGGCGCCGTCGATGTAGACCTGGCCGCCGTGCGAATGGATGATCTCGCACAGTTCCGAAATGCCTTCCTCGAACACCCCGTGGGTGGACGGGTAGGTCACCATCACGCAGGCCAGGTTGGCACTGTGCTGCTCGGCCTTGGCGCGCAGGTCGGCCAGGTCCACGTTGCCGTTCTCGTCGCAGGCGGTCACCACCACCTTCATGCCCACCATGCTGGCCGAGGCCGGATTGGTGCCGTGCGCCGACGACGGAATCAGGCAGATGTTGCGATGGCCTTCGCCACGCGACTCATGGTACTTCTGGATCACCAAGAGGCCCGCGTACTCGCCCTGGGAGCCGGCGTTGGGCTGCAGCGAAATGGCGGCGTAGCCGGTCAGCGCGCACAGCATCTCTTCCAGCTGGCCGATCATCTCGCGGTAGCCGACGGTCTGGTTGTCCGGCGCGAACGGGTGGATGCTGGAGAATTCGGGCCACGTCACCGGGATCATCTCCGAGGTCGAGTTCAGCTTCATGGTGCAGGAGCCCAGCGGGATCATGGTGCGGTCCAGCGCCAGGTCCTTGTCGGCCAGGCTGCGCAGGTAGCGCAGCATCTCGTGCTCGGCGTGATAGCGGTTGAAGGTCGGGTGGGTCAGGAACGCGCTGGTGCGGGCCAGGCGCTGAGGGAACGCGTCCTCGACTTGTGCGTCCAGGGCGTCGAAGTCGGGTTGAGGAGACGCTTTGGTGGCGGCGCTGGCGAAGATCGACCACAGCAGGGCCAGGTCGTCGCGGGTGGTGGTTTCGTCCAGTGACACGCCCACGTGCACGGCATCGATGCGGCGCAGGTTCACGCCCCGTTCGACGGCGGCCGCGTGCAGCTTTTCGGCCTGCTCGGTGCGGATGGTGAGCGTGTCGAACCAGGTCGCGTTGGCGGTCGAATAGCCCAGTTGCGCGAGGGCGGCGGCCAGCAGGCTGGTGGCGCGGTGCACGCGCCGGGCGATGCGGGTCAAGCCATGCGGGCCGTGGTAGACCGCGTACATCCCGGCCATCACGGCCAGCAGCACCTGTGCGGTGCAGATGTTGGAGGTGGCTTTCTCGCGGCGGATATGCTGCTCGCGGGTCTGCAGGGCCAGACGATAGGCCTTGTTGCCCTGCGCGTCGATGGTCACGCCCACCAGGCGGCCGGCCATGCTGCGTTTGTACTCGTCGCGCGTGGCGAGGTAGCCTGCGTGCGGGCCGCCGAAGCCGAGCGGCACGCCGAAGCGCTGGCTGTTCCCGACCACCACGTCGGCGCCCCATTCGCCCGGCGGGGTCAGGAGCGTCAACGCCAGCAGGTCGGCGCACACGATCACCATGGCGCCGTTGGCGTGCAGGTGCTCGACGGCGGCGCGGTAGTCGCGCACGTCGCCGTTCACGCCCGGGTACTGCAGCAGCACGGCGAACGCTTCCGCGCGCCCCGCCTCCTCGGCGGGCCCCGTCACGACGCGCACGCCGAGCGGCGTCGCGCGCGTGCGCACCACCGCGAGCGTCTGCGGCAGCACGTCGTCGGCCACGTAGAACACGTTGGAGGCGGATTTGCCGACGCGCTGGATCAGCGTCATCGCCTCCGCCGCGGCGGTGCCTTCGTCCAGCATCGACGAGTTGGCGATGCCCATGCCGGTCAGGTCGGTGATCATCTGCTGGAAGTTCAGGATCGCTTCCAGGCGGCCCTGCGAGATCTCCGGCTGGTAGGGCGTGTAGGCGGTGTACCAGGCCGGGTTCTCGAAGATGTTACGGAGGATAACGGGCGGCGTGTGGGTGTTGTAGTAGCCCTGGCCGATCACCGATTTGAGCACCTGGTTCTTCGACGCCAGCGCGCGCAGCTTGGCCAGCGCCGCCTGTTCCGGCAGCGGCTCGTAGAATTCGCCCAGGTTCAGCCTGGACTTCAGGCGGATGTGGCTGGGGACGATCGCATCGATCAGCGCGGCGCGCGACTCGTAGCCGAGCGTGGCCAGCATCGCGGCCTGTTCGGAGTCGGACGGGCCGATGTGGCGGGGGATGAAGGCGTCACGCGCTTCGAGTTGGGTCAGGCTGGCACGGGTCATGATGAAGGGCAGGGAAGATGGAACGGGAATGCGGAGGAAAGGCGAGCAACGGCGCCGTCACCGCCGGCCGGCGGCGGTGACGAGGGCCATGCTTAGCCGGTGCTCTTGCCGTAGGCGTCGGCGTCGAGCAGGCCGTTAATGGCGTTCGGGTCGCTCGGCTGCAGGCGGAACAGCCAGGCCGAGTAGGCGTCCGCATTGATCGAGTCCGGCGCGTCGGCGGCGGCGTCGTTGACGGCCACGATTTCGCCCGA
>JBKHWY010000302.1:0-5903 GCA_046566285.1 Gammaproteobacteria bacterium
GACGTCGAGACCTTCTGGCGCTCGCTCGTCGAGGGCGTGGACAGCGCCACGGGTGCGCCCGCCGACCGCTGGGCGGCCGATGCGGGGCCCGTGCCGCCAGGGCATTTCCTGGAGGCGGTCGACCGCTTCGACGCCGACTTCTTCGGCATCGCGCCGGAGGAAGCGGCCTACATGTCGCCCCAGCAGCGCCTGCTGCTGACCCACGCCTGGAAGGCGGTCGAGGATGCCGGCATCGCGCCGCGCACGCTGGCGCAGTCGCCCACCGGGGTGTTCATCGCCTCGGTGCCGAGCGAATACCTGAACGCCATGGCCAGCGTGCGCGACGTGCCGCTGGTGGTGACGGGCCTGTCCACGTCGATGATCCCGAACCGCATCTCGCACAGCCTCAATTTGCGCGGGCCGAGCGAGCATTGCGACACCGCCTGCTCGTCCACCCTGGTGGCGCTGCACCGCGCGGTGCAGGCGATTCGCAACGGCGAGTGCCGCCAGGCGCTGGTAGGCGCCGTCAACCTGCTGCTGACGCCCGCCGGCTACATCGGCTTTGAGTCGATGGGCTACCTGAGCGAGAAGGCCCGCATGGCGGCGTTCGAGCCCGGCGCCTCGGGATTCGTGCGCGCCGAAGGCGTGGGGGTGGTGCTGCTCAAGCCCGTGCAGCAAGCCATCGCGGACGGCGACCATGTGTATGCCGTGATCCGCGGCAGCGGCGTGTCCCATGGCGGCAGCGCGGTGTCGATGACCACGCCGAACGGCGCCGGCATGAAGGAAGCGATGCGCCAGGCGTACGAAGCGTCCGGCATCGATCCGGCCAGCGTGACCTACGTGGAAGCGCACGGGATCGGTTCGCCCCTGGGCGACGCCATCGAGCTCAATGCGCTCAAGGCGCAGTATGAGGCCAGCGCCGACGCCGCCGCGCCCTGCCGGGTGGGCAGCGCCAAGCCCTGCGTCGGCTATGCCGAAGTGGCTTCAGGCATGGTCTCGCTGTTCAAGGTGCTGATGGCGATGCGCCACGCGACCCTGCCCGGCATCCCGGGCTTCGCCGGCCTGCACGAGAACATCTCGCTGAAGAACAGCCGCCTGCGCCTGGAAGCGGACAACCAGCCGTGGGAGCCGCCGCGTGACGACAACGGCCAAGCGCCGCCGCGCCGCGCGGCCATCAACAACTACGGCTTCAGCGGCGTGAACGCCCACCTGGTGCTGGAGGAGTACCGGCCGGCGCCACGCGCCGCCCAGCCGCCGCGCGAAGAGCTGGTGGTGCTGTCCGCCCGCACGTCGGCGCGCCTCCAGGCCAACGCGCGCCAGCTGATCGCCGCGATGGAGCGTGATCCCGCACTCACCCTGGGAGACGTGGCGTTCACCCTGCAGCTTGGGCGCGAGCCGATGAGCGCGCGCCTGGCGGTGGTGACGGACGACCGCGACGCGCTGCTGCAGGCGCTGCGCCACTACCTGGACGGCCAGGCCGCACCAGGCGAGGCGGCGCTGTTCGTCGGCAGCGCGGACAAGAAGGCGGCTGCACGCGACGCGGAACGGGCGGCGCAACTGGCGCGCGCAGGGCGTTTGCAAGAACTGGCGGCGCTGTGGGTCGCCGGCGGCGCGGCGCCATTCGAGCTGCTTGAACGCGGACCGGTGCGGCGCGTGTCGCTTCCGGGCCAGGCGCTGGAGGAAAAGCGCTTCTGGGTCGAGGACGCAACCGGCCTGTCGGCCCTGCACGGCGCGCGCCGCAAGCCGTCCCGGCGCGGCAGGGTGCGGGAGGGGCGTGAGGCGCGTGAGGCGGCGGGCGTCGAATCGACATGAACAATCAACTCAACAAGGGGGCAGACATCATGGGCAAGGACATTCAGGCAGCGGCGCAAGTGGTGATCCAGCGCGCGATCGAGCGGCACGGCGGCATGGCGCGCTACGACCAGGTCGGGCACATCGTGTGCGACGTGACCACCATGGGCGGCTTCGGCATGTCGCGCCGTGGACTCCATACCAAGTTCCCGATCCCGAAGATCGTCACGCTGTTCCCGTCCCAGAACAAGGCGATCCTGCACGACTACCCGGTGGCCGGGCGCGACTGCGTGTACGACAACGGCCGCGTGGCCGAGGTGGCCAGCGGCCAGACCCCCGTGTTCGAGTGCGACAACCACCGCGTCCAGATGCTGAGCGTGTCGCGCTTCCGGCGCCCGTGGACGACGCTGGACGCGGCCTACTTCTTCGGCTACGCGATGACCCACTACGCGTCGCTGCCGTTTTCGCTGCCCGGGCTGAAGGTGGTCGGCTTCGCCCAGCGCGACGATGGCCCGTGGCGCAGCCGTATCGATTTCGAATACCCGAAGGGATCGCACACCCACAGCCAGCACGAGACCCTGTACTTCGACGCCACCAACCTGCTGGTGCGCCATGACTACTGCCCGGAGGTCAGTTCGCCGCTGGCGCGCGCCGCCAACTTCCTGCACGAATACCGCGACTTCGACGGCTACCTGATCACCGAGCGGCGCAAGGTGCACTTCCGGCTCGGCCGCATGGTCACGCCGTTGGTCGTGATGGACGCCAGCATCAAGGTGCTGGAAGTGGGGCGCATTCCGGCGACGGTATCGGCCTGAGTGCGGCCTTCATTCATCTCATTTATCAACCTTACCTAAGCAAGCCATGAACCGACAACACGTCCTGGACCTCATCGTGCAACACGCCCGCGAAGTGGTTCCCTTCCTCGAGGCGCATGCCTTCACGCCCACGGACTCGCTGCGCGAACTGGGCGCCAATTCCATCGACCGCTCCGAGATCCTGTTGATGACCATGGAGGCGCTCAACCTGCGCATCCCGCTGGTGCAGCTGGCGCCGGCCAAAAACATCGGCGAGCTGGCCGACCTGATCTGCCAGAAGGGAGCCCAAGTTGCATGAGGTCGTGATCAGCGGCCTGGGCGTGGTCTCTGCCATCGGCCAGGGCAAGGCGGCGTTTGCCGACAGCCTGATGGCGGGACGCTCGGCCTTCGGCCTGCTGCGCCGCCCCGGGCGCCAGTTGCCCGATACCGGCCCGCTCGACGGCGAGGCGCCGGCGTTCGCCTTCATCGGCGCGGAGATCGACGCGCTGGCGGTGCCGGCGGCAGTGCCGGCCAGGAGCCTGCGCACGGCATCGCTGTCGAGCCAGGCCGCGCTGGCGGCCGTGCACGAGGCGTGGCAGGAAGCGCGCCTGGATGAGGTCAGCCCCGAGCGCATCGGCCTGATCGTGGGCGGCTCCAACTTCCAACAGCGCGAGCTGGCCTGCACCCACGCGGCGCAGGCGCGCGCGCCGCACTTCGTCAAGCCGGTGTATGGCCATGCCTTCATGGACAGCGACCTGTGCGGCTTGTGCACGGAGGTGTTCGCCATCCGCGCCTTTGCCCACACGGTAGGCGGGGCCTCGGCCAGCGGCCAGTTGGCGGTGCTGCAGGCGATTGCCGCGGTGCAGTCGGGCCAGGCCGACGTGTGCATCGCGGTGGGCGCGTTGATGGACCTGTCGTACTGGGAGCTGCAGGCGCTGCGCTCGATGGGCGCGATGGGGTCGGACCGCTGGGCCCACGATCCGCAGGCGGCCTGTCGTCCGTACGACGCCCGGCGCGACGGCTTCATCTTCGGGGAGGCTTGCGGCGCGCTGGTGGTCGAGCGCGCCGACCGCATCGAGCGGGGCGGTCTGCGGCCGTATGCGCGCTGCCTGGGCGGAGCGGTGGCCATGGACGGCAACCGCAATCCCAACCCCTCGCTGGAAGGCGAGCGGCGCGTGATCACCCAGGCGCTGGCGGCGGCCGGCCTGGCCCCAGGCCGGATCGACTACGTCAATCCGCACGCCACCGCCTCGCAGGTCGGCGACGAGACCGAATTGCAGGCACTGCGCGCGTGCGGCCTGGAAGGCGCCTGGATCAACGCCACCAAGTCGATCACCGGCCATGGCCTGGCGGCCGCCGGGGCGGTCGAAGTGATCGCCACCCTGCTGCAGATGCGCGCGCAGCGCCTGCACCCGACGCTCAACCTGGAGGAGCCGATCGACCCCGGCCTGCGCTTCGTGCGCGGGCAGGCGCAGGACTGCGACGTCAAACATGCCTTGACCCTGTCGATCGGTTTTGGCGGCATCAACACCGCCCTGTGCCTGCAAGGCCTGGATGGATGATGGTGATAGTATGGATGGTATTGCATATCTCGCAATGTTTCAAAAGGGGATAACCATGCCGGCGCATTTGCCATCCGCCCCCGGGCTGCTCGACCAGTTCCTGCCGCAGTGGACGTTCGGGCATCGCTACGCCATCACGGTCAACAGCGGCGACATCGATGCCGTGTACGACATCGCCCGCAACGTCGACCTGGCCAAGTCGCCGCTGATCCCGCCCCTGCTCAAGCTGCGCGGGCTGCCGGCCGATCGGCTGGACGCGCGCGCCTTTACCGCCGCCATGGGCTGGACCGAACTTGCGCATGTGCCCGGCCAGGAATTCATCATCGGCTACTGGCGCAGCCACCGCATCGAGCCGGTGTCGAGCTGCGCGCAGTTCTGCAACGACACCCCGGGCGCCACCCAAAAGGTGGCGTTCAGCTTCCGCTTCCGGCGCGTCGGTCCCAACCAGGTGGAAGTGGACACCGAGACGCGCGTGCTGTGCATCGGCCGCCGCAACGCGCGCGCCTACCGGCTGTACTGGCTGGCGATCCGGCCGTTCTCCGCCCTGATCCGCAAGGAGATCCTGAAGATCATCAAGCGCGACGCCGAGGCGCGCGCGGCGCGGGAGCTGCGGACGTGAAGACGGCCAGGAACGAGATGGTGATCAAGGTGCCGGCGCTGGTGCTGGCGCCCTTGCGGCTGTATTTCCAGGTCGCCGCGCGGGTGCTGCCGGCGGCTGCGGTGGGGGCCTTCACCTGGCTGCTGTCGCACATGCCGAGGAAGCCCTTGTCACAGCGCGACCGCGACTTTCTCGCCACCGCCAAGCGCATCGACCTGCCCTGCGATGGCGCGGTGCTGGCCGGGTACAGCTTTGGCGAAGGGCCGCTGGTGCTGATGGTGCATGGCCTGCAGGGCAGCGCGGCCAACTTTCACGCCATGATTCCGGCCCTGGTGGCGGCCGGCTACCGGGTGGTGGCGTTCGACTCCGTCAACCACAGCAATTCACCGGCCGGCACGGCGTTTTCGAACAATTCGATCCGTCACCTGCGCCAGGTGATCGCCCAGCTGGGCGAGCTGCACGCCATCATCAGCCACTCGGCCGGCGCCTACCTGACCATGATGGCGCTGCTGGACTGTCCGCCCAACGCCAGCGTGCGCAAGTGCGTGTACCTGGCGCCGTACCCGGACATCGGCGTCACCCTGCGCACCTTCACCGATTATTTCTGGGTGCCGGCCAGGGTGATGCCGCAGCTGCGCCGCTGGTTCGAGCAGATCGGCCAGCGTCCGTTCGAGCAGCAATCGATGCGCGACTGCCTGCCGCGCCACCGCACCCCGGCGCTGCCGCAGCGGCTGTTCATCCACGACCGCGACGACCGCCACATTCCGCTGCATCACACCGAGCAGATGCTGGTCGGGATCGAACAGGCGCGCCTGCACGTGACCGAAGGGCTGGGCCACTTCCGCATCCTGAAGGACCGCGCCGTGCTGGAGCAGATCGTGGCCTTTCTTGGCCAAAGCGATGGCACGCCGCCTTGACCCGGGACCCTTTATGCCGCCAGCCGCGGCGCACAGCTTGAAAGGACGCCATGCGCGACGTTTTCACTTCCCGGCGGGAGACCGTATTCCTCTTTCCCGGCCAGGGATCGCAGTATTACCAGATGGGGCGCGAGCTGTTCGACGCCGACGAGCCCCTGCGCCGCCTGATGCGCCGCGTGGATGAGGCCTACGCCGCGCGCGAAGGCCGCAGCCTGTTGGCCGCGCTGTATGGCGACGCCGACCGGCGCGCCCCGCTCGACGA
>JBKHWY010000303.1:0-5896 GCA_046566285.1 Gammaproteobacteria bacterium
CTCGCGCCGGACGGTTTCCCTTGCTACCCCCCAAAACCCGGTAGACAGTGAACGGCTTATTCCACCGCTTAGTCGTTCTGACTTCTTCTTACTTGTTCACGGTGCGGGTGCCGACCACTTCGACGGTCACGCGGCGGTTCTTGGCGCGGCCTTCGGCGCTGCTGTTGTCCGCCACCGGCTGGCTTTCGCCCTTGCCTTCGGTGTACACGCGCGACTGCTCCACGCCCTTCGACACCAGGTAGGCCTTCACGGCTTCGGCGCGGCGCAGCGACAGGCGCTGGTTGTAGGCGTCGGTGCCGACCGAGTCGGTGTGGCCGACGGTGACCATCACTTCGGTGTTCATGCCTTGCAGCTTGTTGAGCAGCTCGTCCAGGGCCTGGCGGCCTTGTGGCTTGACCACGGCCTTGTCGAAGTCGAACAGGGCTTCAGCGGCGAACGACACTTTTTCCGACGTTGGCACTGGGGCTGGCGCCGGTGCCGGTGCCGGTGCCGGAGCCGGCGCCGGTGCTTCGGCCACTGGGGCGGGCGCCGGCTCGGGTGCACGCACCGGAGCGGCGGCAGGACGGCCCAGCTTGTACACCAGGTTGGCGCTGTAGAAGTTCACGTGGCCATTGCTGCGGATGGCATCGTCCACGCGATAACGCTCGGCTTCCACACGCAGGGCCAGCGCTTCGGTGAACTTGAATTCCAGGCCGGCGCCGACTTTCGGGTTCAGCTTCTTGTCATCCTGGTTCGGATTGCTGGTGGCCCACAGACGGTTGCCGGTGAAGTGGGTGCGCGACTGGGCATAGTTCATGCCGGCCTTGGCAAACACGTCCAGGCGCTGGCCCAGCGGGACCTTGCCGATCAGGTCCAGGTAGACGCCGCGGTACTTGACGTTGGCGTTCAGGTTACCGCCCTGCACGGTGGCGCTGCGGTAGCTGAAATCGCCCAGATCGAACCAGCCGCCTTCGAGGGCGAAGTTGCGGCTCAGGTTTTTACCGATGAAGAGCTTGTAGCCGGTGTCCTTTTCGTCCACGCTCCAGGCGCTGACGGTGCCGCCCGGGGTGTTCAGGCCGCGCAGGATGGGGGCAGCCTTGAAATAGGTGTCGGTGCGGCCGATTCCGGCGCCGATGTAGGTGGCGGTGTTGGCCCACTCCGGATTGACGAAGTCGTCAGCTGCCGAGGCTGGCAGGGCGGCCAGGATGGCCAGGGTCAAAACGCTCAGGGTGCCGATCTGCTTTGCAATTTTCATCTTGTTTTCTCGCATGAGGGTTATTGTTCAAGAGGGTATCCAGACTGCGTCTGGTATGGTCTTAACTATTAACCATTGCCAACTTTACATCCGTTCGTTACCGAACATAAGATATGAAGTTACCAAGTCATTCGCAAAAAAACAACGCAAATCGTGCGCGATGATGAATCTGCTACATACGGACTCGCCACATACTAGGGCGTGCCGGGCGCCTCGGTGGCCAGCAATTCTTCCTCCTGCTGCTTGCGCAGCGCCGCCATGTGGATGGCGTACTGCTCGTAGCGCTTGTCGTCCTCGCTCTCGGGCACCCACTTCGGCACGGTGACGGTGTCGCCGCCCCCGTCCACCGCCACGAACACGATCAGGCAGCGCGTGGTGCGCTTGCGCGCGCCCGTCTTGGGCTCGGTGGCCGAAACGTCGATCGCGATGTGCATGCTGGAGTTACCGGTGTGGATCACCGTGGCCTTGACCTCGACGATCTGGCCGATGAAGATCGGCTTGTAGAAGCGGATCCCGCCGATGTAGACGGTGACGCAGTAGTACCCGCTCCAGCCCACCGCGCAGGCGTAGCCGGCCTGGTCGATCCACTTCATCACGGCGCCGCCGTGGACCTTGCCGCCGAAGTTGACGTCGGTGGGTTCGGCCAGGAAGCGCAAGGTGATTTCGCGTGCGCGTGGCTGGGTCAGGTCATTCATGCTGCCGCTCCTTGGGGAAAGTGCTGTTGTTCCAGATACATGTCCTTGGCCGCCGCGCGGACGCTGCGCAGCAGCAGGTCGGCACCCGGCGAAAGCAGGTGGTCCTGCTGGCGAATGATACCGAATGCATCCATCTTGCAGGGCAATTCGATCGGCAGGATCGACAGCACGTTCAGCGAGGCGTAGTACTGCGCCACTTCGAGCGGCATCACGTGCAGTGAATCGGTGCTCTGCAACAGCGCCGTGATCAGGAGCAGCGCGGTGGTGTCGACCACGTTCACCGGCGTGGGCAGGCCGGCGCGGCGGAACATCATGTCGAAGCGGTGGCGCAGGATCGAGCCTTGCGGCGGCAGGATCCACGGCTGCCCGGCCAGGTGCTTCAATTCCAGCTGGCTGTTCGACAGCAGCGGGTGGCCCGTGCGCACCACCGCGCACGCCGGTTCCTCGGTCAGCTCCTCGTAGATCAAGCCGGCCGAATTTTCCTTCTCCAGGATGCGGCCGATCATGAAGTCCAGCGTGCCGTGCTGCAGGCGGTCGAGCAGGATGTTCGAGCCTTCCATGTGCACGCCGATGCGCAGCATGGGCGCGTCCTGCTTGACCCGCGCGATCGCGCGCGGCAGCAGCGACATGGCCGGCGTCATGATCACTCCCACTTCCACCTGGCCGGCCAGGCCGGCTTTCAGCGCCAGGATGTCGTCATGCGCCAGCGCCAGGCTGGTCAGGGCCATGCGCGCATGGCGGATCATGGTCTCGCCGAACATGGTCGGCTCCATCCCGCGCGGCAGGCGCTCGAACAGGCGCACGTCCAGCATTTCCTCGAGGTCCTTGATCTGCTTGGACGCCGCCGGCTGCGTCATGTGCAGCTCCTCCGCAGCGCGGTGGATGTTGCGGTGGTCGTCCAGCGCGATCAGCAGCAGCAGCTGGCGCGTTTTCAGGCGCGCCTTCAGGAACCAGCCGGGGTTAAGTGTATCCATCATCAAATGATACCCCCATCAATATTTGTAACGCCAGGAAATCATTATTGCTGGCAAACTTGTATAGGCTTACTTGCAACCTGGGCTGGGATTGGCTGCCGGGCCGTCGGCCGTCTGCGGCACGAAGCGGATGCTGCCGTCGGGGTTGTAGTGCAGCTCTTCCACGGCAACGGAGCGGCGGAATTCGGCCCCGCCGGGCAGGCCGGTGTTGTGATAGAAGACGTAGGACTTGCCGTTGAAGTCGATGATGGCCTGGTGGATGGTCTTCACCACCTCGTTCTTGTCCATGATCTTGCCGCGGAAAGTCCACGGGCCGGCCGCGCTCTTGCTGGTGGCGTACACCATCTCTTCAGGAAAAAAGCGCGAGTAGGACAGGTAGTAGGTGCCCTTGTGCTTGTGCACATAGGGCGCTTCGGTGAACGATTCCAGGTTCGTCACCGTCATGATCGGACCATCGAGCTCGGTCATGTTGGGTTTCAGCTTGGCGTACTTGAGCACCATATTGCCCCAGTAGAGCCAGGCCTGGCCGTCGTCATCGACGAAGACGCCCGGGTCGATGTCGTCCCAGAAGATCTCCGTTTGCTTGGTCATGTCGTTGGTGATCAGCGCCGTGCCGCGCGCGTCCACGAAGGGGCCGGTCGGGCTATCGGACACCGCCACGCCGATCGCCTTGCCGGGGATGGTGGCGTGTTCGACGGGCGCGTAGAAGTAGTACTTGCCGTTGCGCTTGACGATGTCGGCGGCCCACGCGTCGGCCTTGGCCCACTTGAAGGCCGTCACGTTCAGGGGCGAACCATCGTCGCGCCAGTTCTTCATGTCGCAGGTGGAGAACACACGCCATTCCTTCATGACGTAGTCCTTGCCGTCGGCCGGCGCTTCGTCATGGCCCACGTACAGGTAGACCCTGCCGTTATCGACCAGTCCGGCCGGGTCGGCGGTGTACATGTCGCGGACGATCGGGTTGGCTGCCTGGGCGGTGTGGGCGCACAGCGCCGCCGCACCGAGCGCGATGGCGCACAGTGTGTTCTTGAACATTGTCTCTCTCCTGTTGTAGGTATTTTTTGTGTACTGCTTGTACTGCGTTTACTTCTTTTTAATTCGTTTTAATCGTTTCAGGCCCGCCGCGCCGCGCCCATCGACATCAGGCGCTGCACCACGCAGAACACGAACAGCAGGCCACCGATGACGATCTTGGTCCACCACGAGCTGAGCGTGCCGTCGAAGGCGATCAGGGTCTGGATCGTGCCCAGCACCAGCACGCCCGAAAGTGCGCCGGCGATGTAGCCATAACCCCCGGTCAAGAGTGTCCCTCCGATGACCACGGCCGCGATCGCGTCCAGTTCCGTGCCCTGCGCATGCAGGCCGTAACCGGACAGCATGTAGAACGAGAACAGCACGCCGGCCAGCGCCGCGCAGAAGCCGGAAAAGCCGTACACCAGCACCTTGGTGCGCGCCACCGGCAGGCCCATCATCAGGGCCGACTGCTCGTTGCCGCCGATGGCGTAGATGCCGCGCCCGAAGGCCGTGAAGTGCGCCAGCCAGATCGCCAGCACCAGCATGCCGAGCGCGATCAGGGCGCTGGGCGAGACGAAGGCGCCGAAGAACTCGAACTGGGTCTGCGACATTTTCAAAAACAGCGGGTCTTCGATGGTGATCGAATTGATGCTGATCAGGTAGCACAGCCCGCGCGCCAGGAACATCCCGGCCAGCGTGACGATGAAGGGCTGCAGCTTGAAGTAGTGGATCAGCGCGCCCATGCCGGCGCCGAACAGGGCGCCCATGGCCAGCACCAGCGCGATCACCGCGACCGGGTTCCAGTGCGCCACCTGCAGCAGCCAGGCCGAGACCATGGTGGTCAGGGCCAGCACCGAACCGACCGACAGGTCGATCCCGCCGGACAGGATCACGAAGCCCATGCCGACGGCCAGCACCAGCAGGAAGGCGTTATCGATCAGGAGGTTCAACAGCACCTGGGTGGACAGGAAGCCCGGGTAGGCATAGCCGCCCACGGCCAGCATGACGATCAACAGGACGACCGTCACCATGGAGGTAAAAGTAGGCGACTTCATGCGGCGTTCTTCCGTGCGAAGAGTTTCTTGAATTCGTCCGACTGCGACAGGCAGACCAGGAACACGACGATGGACTTGACGACCATGTTCACTTCCGGCGGCACGCCGAGCGAATAGATCGTATAGGTCAGGGTCTGGATGATCAGCGCGCCGATCACGCTGCCGACCAGGCTGAACTTGCCGCCCGCCAGCGAGGTGCCGCCCAGCGTCACCGCCAGGATGGCGTCCAGTTCCAGCAGCAGGCCGGCGTTGTTGGCGTCCGCGCTCTTGATGTTGGAACTGACCATCAGCCCGGCCAGGCCCGCGCAGGCCGAACAGAAGATGTAGACGAACATGATCAGCGTGGCGGTTTTGAGGCCCGCCAGGCGCGCCGCCACCGGATTGATGCCGACCGCCTGGATGAACAGGCCCAGGGCCGTGCGGCGCATCATGAAGGCCACCAGCGCGAACAGCACCGCCACCACCGTCAGCGAAAACGGCAGGCCGGCGAAGTAGCCGCCGCCCAGCTTGAAGAACGGTTCGTAGTACACCGTGATGATCTGGCCGTCGGTGAGGAGCTGGGCCAGGCCGCGCCCCGCCACCATCAGGATCAGGGTCGCCACGATGGGCTGCAGGCCGAGGCCCGCGACCAGGATGCCGTTCCACAGGCCGCACAAGAGCGCCGCGCCCATGGCCGCGCCAAAGGCGTAGGTCAGCGAGTGTTCCGCTTCCGGACCACCGCCCACCAGCATGGCGGCCATGGTGCCCGACAGCGCCACCACCGCGCCCACCGAGATATCGATGCCGCGCGTGGCGATCACCAGGGTCATGCCGATCGCCGCCAGCATCAGGGGCGCCGCGCGGTTGACGATGTCGATCAGGCTGCCGTACAGGTGGCCTTCCTTGACCGACAGGTGGAAGAAGCCGGGGATGGTGAACAGGTCG
>JBKHWY010000304.1:0-5895 GCA_046566285.1 Gammaproteobacteria bacterium
AAACGCAAGGGGCAAGCGCCGGCCACTCCGCAGGCAGCCGCCCCCGCCGACTCGCCGATCGATGCCGTTCCAGCCGGTCAGGAACCTTCGGGCCGCCGAGCGCTGTAACGCGGTCGTCTCCGCGTCTCCGCGGTAAAAAAGTCACGCCAGAAACGACACAACCCCTGTCCAGTGACAGGGGTTGGCGTGAGTCTTTCGCGACTTGAGTCGCAAACGGTTCAAGAGTGGAGGCGGCGGGAATCGAACCCGCGTCCGCAAGCACTCTACAGACAGTTCTACATACTTAGCACTGTCATTTAATTTAACCAGTACAACGGGGACGTGCACCCTGTGTACTAGCGAGTTACCTTAAGTTTCGGAAGCAACCAAGTAACCCGGTTGAGTCCTAGCCTCTGTAAGTGACCCTTCATGCCGTTGCCGACCCACCCCAGAGGCGAGGTGGTGAAGGGCTAGCAGCGATTAAGCTGCGAGTGCGTACGAGTTATCGTTTGCAGTTATTGATTTCTGGGTGTATTTACGAGGTAACCAGCCCTCGGTATGCCCTGCGCTGCTTCGCAACCCACGTCGAAACCAGGTCGCCCCCACAGAACTTCCATTGTACTCCAATCCGCGCCCGAGCGACCAGACGCTGGAGAACGCGATAAGCGCGGCTTAAGCGACCAGCGCGGCCGGCACTTGCGCGCGCAGCAACTCGAGCAGGTCGGCCGGCGTATCTACCAGGTGATCCGCACCCCAGGCCGACGGTTCGATGGCGCCGCAATAGCCCCAGCCGCACGCGACCGTGACCATGCCGGCGGCACGCCCGGCTTCGATGTCGCGCAGGTCGTCGCCCACGTACCAGCAGTGCTCGGGGGCCATGCCCAGGCGGCGCGCGCCTTCCAGCAGCGGGGCGGGGTGGGGCTTGGCGTGGCCCGTGGTGTCGCCGGAGACCACGCAGCCGGCCTGGGCCAGGCCGATCTGGGGCACCAGCGGGTCCGTGAAACGGGCCGGCTTGTTGGTGACGATGCCCCAGCTCATGCCGGCGGCGCGGATGCCGTCCAGCAGTTCGGCCACGCCGCCGAAGAGGGTGCTGTGCACCGCCATGGCGGCTTCGTAGTTGCTGAACCATTGCTGGCGCAATTCTTCGTAGCCGGCGTCCTGCGGGCTCAAGCCGAAGGCGGCGCCAATCATGCCGCGTGCGCCCGCCGAGGCGGTGGGACGCAGCACGGCGTACGGGGTCGGCTCCAGCCCGCGCGCGGTGCGCAGCAGGTTGACCGCAGCGGCGAGATCCGGCGCGGTGTCGGCCAGGGTGCCGTCGAGGTCGAACAATACAGCGCGCGGCGCCGGGGTGGGCAGGGTGGTCATTGGCGAAACTAACAAACGAGATTGCGAAGTGATGCGGCTGAATCAATGCGGCTGAATCAATGCGGCTTAAAGCGGACGGCTGCAGGCCACCATGTAGTTCACATCGGTGTCCTGATTCAGTGAGTAAATTTTGGTCAGGGGATTGTAGCTCATGCCTTTGAGCGCATCGACCTGTAATCCTGCTTCGCGGACAAATTGCGACAGTTCTGCCGGCGTAATGAACTTCCCGTAGTCATGCGTGCCCTTGGGCAGCAGGCGCAGCAGGTACTCGGCGCCCACCACGGCGAACAGGTAGGCCTTGGGATTGCGGTTGATGGTGGAAAAGAAGACATGCCCGCCCGGTTTGACGAGCGCGGCGGCGGCCTTGACGATGGCGCCCGGGTCGGGCACGTGTTCCAGCATTTCCATGCAGGTCACAACGTCGTATTGCCCGGCTTCCTGCGCGGCCATCTCTTCGGCGGCGATCTTCTGGTAGCGCACCTGCACGCCGGACTCGAGGCTGTGCAGATCGGCGACTTTCAGCGCTTTATCCGACAAATCGATGCCGGTCACATCGGCGCCCTTGCGGGCCATCGATTCGCTCAGGATGCCGCCGCCGCAGCCGATGTCGATCACTTTCTTGCCGGCGAGCTGGGCGCGGGCGTTGATCCATTCCAGGCGCAGCGGGTTGATTTCGTGGAGCGGACGGAATTCCGAGGTGGGGTCCCACCAGCGGTGCGCCAGTTCGCTGAATTTTTGGATTTCCAGAGGGTCTGCATTCATAGGCGAAATAATAGCGGACAATCCATACGGTCGGCGGACTTGTGCAGGCCATCCTGCCCCAAAGTGGCGTCCGGCGGTACCAAACGGTGCGCCAGCCGCTCCCTTGGACAATCACATGGTGTCGATTTGCAAAGCTTGCGAGACTGCGTAGTTTGCGTTCTTTTCCCTGTCGATCCATGAATAAATTGCTCTGCACCGTGCTGTTCGCCGCCGGCCCGGCTTCGCTTGCCCTCGCGGCGCAAGTCCCGGCGCCAGGACCCCTGCAGGTGCCGGAGGCCTCGCTGCGCATCGGGACGGGGGCGGCCTACGTGCCGGAATATGCGGGGGCGCAGCATGCGCGCGCGTTTCCACTGCTGGACGTGGAATACACCACCAGCGTGGGCCTGTTTGCCAGTTCGCGCGGCGGCATCGGCTACCAGGCCTCGGCCGGGCCGGCCCGCTTCAGCGCGGCGCTGGGCGTGGACCCGGGCCGGCGCGAGCGCAGCAGCCGTACGCGGCCGGGCTCGAACGTCCTGCGCGGCATGGGCGACGTGCGCTCCTCTAGCCTCCTGAAGCTGGGCACGGGGTATGACCTGGGCTTCATGTCGGTGGGGCTGGAAGCGAACCTGGCGCTGACGCGCCGCGAGCGCGGCAATTCAGTGGAGCTGGCCGCGCAGGTGCCGCTGCCGTCATCGGATTCAAACCGGCTGGCGCTGGTGTTCTCGGCCGATTACGGCGATCGCAAATATACCCAGCTGTATTTTGGCGTGACGCCCCTGCAAAGCCAGCGTTCGGGGTACGCCGTATTCAAGGCGAAAGCGGGGTTCAACAAGGTGGCGCTGGGACTGAACTGGAGCCGTCCGCTCACCAAGAACTGGTCGCTCAATGCGGTGGCCGGCGGCCTGCGCATGGTGGGCGACGCGGCCAATAGCCCGATCACGAAGAAGAAAACCGCGCCGGTGGTGCTGACGACGGTGAACTACAGTTTCTAAAAGCGCCGTCGGCGGCGGACAGCGCACGCCGACAGCGCCTCGGCCCATGCATATGGCATGCATATTCTGATGCATATGTGAAGCGCGAAGGTATCGTCGTGCGCTCCCGGGCGACGCACGGGGTGAGCCGCCGCCGAAGGAGGTAGTGTCGTATTTGAAAGCTTGGGAGACTGCGCGCCGTGCCGTTTTACGCGGTTCGCAACCCTCCAACCTTCCAAGGAATCGATCACCATGAAACTACCGCTGTACGCTGTGCTGTTCACCGCCGCTTTGAGTCCGCTGGCCTTTGCCGCCGATGCGCCCGACACGTCCACACAGCCCGAAACCTCCACGACCGTTGGCCTCGGCGTCGCTTATGTCCCTGAGTACGCCGGCGCGAAGAAGTCGCGCGCGTTCCCGCTGCTCGCGTTCGAATATGCGAACGCCAATGGCTTGTTCGCCAGTTCGCAGAAGGGGATCGGCTATCAGACCAAGGCTGGTCCGGTGAACCTCTCGGCCGCGCTGGGCTACGACGTGGGCCGCCGTGAAAGGGACAGCAACGTGCGTTTTGGCTCCAAGGCCTTGAAAGGCATGGGCGATATCCGTGGCTCGGCGCTGCTTGGTCTGGGCATCGGTTATGACTTCGGCTTCGTCTCGGTGGGCTTGCAGAGCAATCTGGCGCTCTCGCATCGGGAACGCGGCAATGAGTACGAGCTGGCGGCGCAGGTTCCGCTGCTGGCGGACGATGCCGACAAGGTCGGGCTGTTCTTTTCCGCGGACTACAGCGACAAGAAAAACAGCCAGACGTTCTATGGCGTGACTGCCCAGCAAAGCCTGCGTTCGGGCTACAAGGTCTATACGCCCAAGGCCGGCTTTACCAAGGCCGCGCTGGGCGTCAGCTGGAATCACACGTTCAACAAGAACTGGTCGCTCAATACCATGGCGGGCGCCATGCACATGCTCGGCGACGCCGCCGACAGCCCGCTCACCGCGCGCAAGACCGCGCCCGTTCTGCTCACTACCGTCAACTACACTTTCAAATGAACTTCGTGACCGAGCGCGGCCAAGCGTAGGCCGAAAACAAAAAAAGCCGTTCAGCTTGCACTGAACGGCTTTTTTTCAGCCCGGGACGTCCGGGCTGGGGTGAAGCGGAAGGACCGGCTTACGCGGCTTCTTCTTGCTCGGCTTACTTCTTACTTCGTACGGGTACCGACCACTTCGATTTCCACGCGGCGGTGCTTGGCACGGCCGGCGGCGGTCTTGTTGTCAGCCACAGGCTGTTTCTCGCCCTTGCCTTCGGTGTAGACGCGGCTCGATTCGATGCCCTTGGTCTGCAGGTAGGCTTTCACGGCGTCAGCACGGCGCACGGACAGCTTCTGGTTGTAGGCGTCGGTGCCGATCGAGTCGGTGTGGCCGACGGCGATGATTACTTCGGTGTTGATGCCTTGCAGTTTCGAGACCAGCTCATCCAGCGAAGCCTTGCCTTCGGATTTCAGGACAGCCTTGTCGAAGTCGAAGAAGGCGTCGGCCGAGTAGCTGACTTTTTCCGAGGTCGGCACAGGCGCTGCGGCCGGGGCCGGGGCGGCGGCCGGCGCGGCTGGAGCCGGTGCGGCGGGAGCCGGGGCAGGCGGTTCAACGCACTTGCCGTTTTCCAGGGTGGCGGGCGCTACGCACAGTGGCAGGTCGCAACCTGGCACCGCGTCGGCCGGGGTCCAGTAGCCGGTGCGCCAGCACAGGCCGAAAGGATCGCGGGCGATCACGCCGCGGGCATCCTGCACATACGCGCTGTGTGGCTTGGGCGCATTGATGTCGGTCGTGACAGGCGCGAACGGCGGGGACGACTGCGCGAGCGCGCTCCCCGCAACCGCGGATGCAGCGAGCATGAACGTAACGATTTTTTTCATATGTTTTTTTTCCTTTCGGGGGTGATATCCGCAGAAAACTGCAAAATTTTGTCGTGCATGGACAAGATGGTAACAGCTTGCCCCCGCGATTACCCGTGACAGTTTTGTGACAATGATGTCACGTATGAAACGTGCCGCCCGTGCAATGCGGACGGGCCAAGCCGGCATGCACCGGACAATGCCTTATGAAACAGGCAATTAGCTCTTGGGCCATTTTGCCATATCGCTTGTGTCAGCACGAACGGCGACAATCCCTGGCAGCGCCAATCTCCGAGGGGATGTTGTATTTGTGCAACGCAGCACCATCAAACCCATCGGTGCTTGACCAGTGTCGAGGTGTCATCGTCGCCGCCGCTGCGGCGGGCGTTGGAATTGAGGAAATGCGGTAGACCAATGTTCGGCATGGTAAACTCGCGCGCTTGGCTGTTGCGTAATTGATCCGGCATCTGGCGCCGCCGCAACGCAGCAGCAGCCGGATTGGCCACCGGCCCGTCCATACCGTGTAACCATCGCTTGAGAAGCCGCCGACCCGCCAATGGATCAATTCGCAAAAGAAACAATCCCCATTTCCCTCGAAGAAGAGATGCGCAAGAGCTACCTCGATTACGCGATGAGCGTGATCGTGGGCCGCGCCCTGCCAGACGTTCGCGACGGGTTGAAGCCGGTGCACCGCCGGGTCCTGTACGCGATGCACGAGATGAACAACGTCTACAACCGCCCGTACGTGAAGTGCGCGCGCGTGGTCGGCGACACCATGGGTAAGTACCACCCGCACGGCGACGCGTCGATCTACGACACCCTGGTGCGCATGGCGCAGCCGTGGTCGCTGCGCTACCCGCTGGTCGACGGCCAGGGCAACTTCGGCTCGCCGGGCAACGATCCGCCGGCCGCCATGAGGTACTGCGTCACGGGTGATGCGTTGGTGCGTCTTCCGC
>JBKHWY010000305.1:0-5880 GCA_046566285.1 Gammaproteobacteria bacterium
AGGCGGTACCGGTCTTGCCGGCCAGGAGGATGGCGCCGCGGTCCTTGCCGGACACGGTGACGATCCGGCTGCGGTTGCCGGTGGCGTAGCGCAGCTCGTCGCCCAGCGTGGCCACGCGCAGGTTGGCGGGCGAGGTGCCGTCGCTCGCCTGCGTGGCCTCGCCGATGTAGGTGGCGCCGGGGTCCTCGGTGCAGTACATCTTCTTGCCGCTGGCCTGGTCGATCCAGTCGTTGCCGATGATGCCGTGCTGGTAGGGGTAGGCGCCCGACAGGATGGCGGCGTGCCCGACCGCCGTGACGGTCACGCCATGGGCCTGGTGCGCATTGCTGAACCAGGCGCCGCGCTCGAGCAGGCGCCGGAAGCCGCCCTGGGCGAACTGGTCGCGGTAGCGCAGCACCTGTTCGTTGGGCAGGCCATCGACCACGACCACCACCACCAGCTTGGGCGGCGCGCTGTCGGCGGCGTGCGCCAGGCCGAGGGTGAGGGCGCCGAGCAGGGCGGTACGGACCAGGGTAGCGAAGAGCGTGGACATCATGACAAGGCAGAGTTTGCAGGGCGCACAGAGTGTACACCAGCGCCGCGTCGCACGTTGCCATGGAGGCATTTTTTCGACCACGCCCGCTTTGCCACGATTTTGACTTGAGCCAAATAGTGTGCGCCCGATCTGCTGAACCATGAACTGCTCAGTCCGACCCTGAGCCAATCTCATTCCCACTGGAGAAGATAATCATGCGCAAAACCCTGCTTGCCGGCCTGCTCGGCGCGCTGCCCCTCTACCCGCTGTTCGCGGGTGCCCAGACCCTCCCGAACCGTTTCATGATGAATGGCCCCGCCGTGCTGTCGCCCCAGGCGGCGGCCGCCGCGATGGCCCAGTTGAGCGCCCAGCGCGCCGTCACCGGCGCCAATCCCGACCATGCGCTGCGCTTCGTCTCCCAGCATCCGGGCGAGCAGGGCACCTTCGTGCTGCGCGCCGACCATACCTACCGGGGCGTGCGGGTCTTCGGTTCCGAAACCGTGGCGGTGGCCGATGCGAGCGGGCGCGTGCTGAGCGAATCGGTGTCCGAGCGCCGCCAGGGGCTGGGCAAGCCGGTCACCAATATGCAGGGCCCGAGCGCGGGCGGATTCAACGTGCAGCCGGCGATCACCCCGCAGGGCGCCATCGACGCGGCTCTGCGTTCGCTCGGGCAGGGCGGGGTGCCGGTGGTGGCCCCGCACGCGGAACTGATCGTCTACCCGATCATGAAGACCGAGCGCATTCCGGCGGCGGCCGACAAGCCGGAAGAAGAACTCAACGCCGTCGACGTGGACGAGGTGGTGGAGCGCTACGAGCTGGCCTACCTGGTGCACACGCGCATGCGCCGGGGCCAGCAGCCGCTGTACCACGACACGGTGGTCAGCGCCATCGACGGTCGCATCATCGACCAGTGGAGCATGCTGCAGACCGTGGCCGGCACCGGCAAGAGCCAGTACAACGGCACCGTCCCCTTGAGCACCACCCAGGAAGGCAGCAGTTTTCGCATGATCGACCCCTTGCGCGGCACCGGCGGGCAGTACGGCGCGATGGCGATCACCAACGCCAACCATGGCACCGACGCCGGCGAGGTGTTCACCCACACCAGCAACGAGTGGGGCGACGGCAAGCAGTACATCGACGGCGGCAGCACCACCGACGCCAACGGCCAGACCGCCGCCGTGAACGCCATGTGGGGCCTGGCCAACACCTACGACATGTACCGCAACGCGCTGGGCTGGCAGTCGCTGGACGGGCACAACACCGCCACGTTCATCGCCGCGCATGTCAACACCGCCTACGACAACGCCTACTACAGCGACACCTGCAAGTGCATGTTCATCGGCGACGGCTCCAGCTTCACCAGCCTGGGCGCGATCGACGTGGTGGGCCACGAGATGGGCCATGGCGTCACGGCCGCCACCTCCAACCTGCTGTACGTGGGCGAGTCGGGCGGGCTCAATGAATCGAGCTCGGACATCTCGGGCGAAGCGGTGGAAGCCTATGCGCGCGCGGGCGGCAAGGGCGACAGCCTGCCGGCGGCCGGCAACGACTGGGTGCTGGGCGCGGAAATCAGCCGCAGCGGCCTGCCGCTGCGCTGGATGTACAAGCCGAGCAAGGACGGCAGCAGCCCGGATGCCTGGTCGGCCTCGATCAAGCGCCTGGACGTGCACTACAGCAGCGGCCCGAACAACCGCATGTTCTACTTCCTCGCGCAAGGCTCGAAGGCCGAGAAGGACAGCGACTACTACAGCAAATACCTGGTCAGGAAACCCGCCGCCATGAGCGGCATCGGCCTGGACAAGGCCTACCGCATCTGGTTCAAGGCGACCAGCACCAAGTTCACCGCCGTGACCAACTACAAGGACGCGCGCACCAAGATGCTGGCGGCGGCGCAGGAACTGTACGGCGCCGGCAGCCGCGAAGCCATCGCGGTGCAGCGCGCCTACGCGGCCATCAACGTGGGCGCCGACATCGACGAGGATCAGGCGCCGCCGGTGGCCGGGCCTGCCGCCGGGCCTGCCGCCGGGCCCGCATTTCGGCCCACGCTGCTGATCGGCGGGATCGCGCCCCGGTAAGCCAGCTTGGCGGCCGCCAGCCGGTTGGCGTGGGCGGCCGCATCGAAGCTGGCGCTGCCGCGCTGCAGGTAGAAGAGAAAACTGCCGTTCCACAGGTCGCCGGCGCCGGTGGTATCGAGCACCTTGGCCGCCACCGCACCGGGCACGTGGCGCGCCGGGCCGGAGCCGGCCAGGATGCAGCCGTGGGCGCCGCACTTCAGGGCCACGTTGCGGGCCCGCTCGGCAAAGCGGCCGGCCAGGGCAAAGCCCGCATCCACGCTTTCCTCCAGCAGTTCACGCTCGACTTCCCCCAGCAGCAGCGCATCGGCCGGATGGCTGGGCAGCAGCCATTCGGCCAGCGGCGCGATCTCGTCGAAGGCGGCGCGCGCGGCCGCTTCGCCGCCCTGGCTGGCCCACAGGCGCGGGCGGTAGTTCGGGTCGTAGGCGATCTTCACGCCATGGGCCTGGGCGATGCGGGCCGCTTCCAGCGTGGTGGCGCGCGCGCTCGGCGACAAGGCCTGGGTGATCCCCGACAGCAGCAGCCAGTGCGCCGAGGCCAGGTAGTGCGAATCCAGGTCGGATGGCTGCATGTGCGAGGCCGGCGTGCCCTGGCGCCGGTAGGTGAATTCGCGCTCGCCGTCGGCTGCCACCGAAATGAAGTACACGCCGTTCTCGCCCGGCTGGGTGAGCGCCTGGCTGATGTCCACCCCTTCGTCCTGCCAGCCCTGCAAGAGGCCTGCGCCGAACGGGTCGTTGCCCACGCGCGTGATGAAGCCGGCCTGGCCCCCCAGGCGTTGCAGCGCCACCAGCGCATTGAGCACATCGCCGCCGAAGCCGCGCTGCAGGGTTTTGGCGTGCGTGAGCGGCTCCTCGGCATGAAACTCCACCATGCACTCGCCCAGTCCGATCAGGTCGAAGCGGCGCGGGCGGGTGAGGTCGTTCATGGCGGGGTTCCGAAGGGTGATGTGGAGTAGCCGGCAGCTTGCCCGCTTTTTGTGCTTTGCGCAATGATTGACGCACTGATCGCGCTGCCGTGCGCCATGTTCACCTGCGCGCCCGAGCTGCCCCATTAGGTTTTAAATAGATGGCCTGCATGCCGTTTTCGCGCGAGCGAGGGGTTTATTATTTTGCCCATATTGCATAAATCGTATCAGCGGTAACTCATCACTTTCGGGAGCGCACCATGACAATCAACACCAAGATGCTCAAGCGGACCGCGCTGGCGGCGCTGCTCTCGCCCATGCTGGCGGCCGCGGCCCCCATGTACCAGATCCAGGCCATCAGCGACATCGGCGGAGACAGCGGCGATCTGGCCGACATCAACAATGCCGGCCACATCGTCGGTTACGCCCTGACCAAGGCGCACACCGTGAGCGGCTACCTGGCCGTGGACGGCATCAGCTCGAGCGTGCGTCCGCCCGGTGTCACCGCCAGCAATGCCAGCGGCATCAACGACCGGGGGCAGATCAGCGGGTACGTGACCGAGAACGGCGCCACCCGCGCCGTCATCTTCAACGGTGAGAACGTGACCTCGCTGGGCAGCCTGGGCGGGGACAGCTACGGCGCGCGCATCAACCCGCTGGGCCAGGTGGCGGGGACGGCCAATCTGAGCGACAACATCACCCAGCACGCGTTCCGCTACACGCCCGGCGCCGGCATGCAGGACCTCGGTACGCTGGGCGGCCCGAACAGCGCCGGCAACGACATCGACCGGCGCGGCACCGTGGTGGGCCAATCCGACGTGGCCAGCGGCAGCTACCACGCTTTTGCCTACACCTTCGGCAAGATGCACGACCTGGGCACCCTGGGCGGCAACTTCAGTTCGGCCGCGGCGCTCAACGACCGTGGCCAGGTGGTGGGCACGTCCTACCTGGCCGGCGACGCCTATGCGCACGCCTTCCTGTTCCAGGATGGCGTGATGAACGACCTGAGCACCCTGGGTGGCCCCAACAGCTACGCCATGGGCATCAACAACCTGGGCCAGGTGGTGGGGCAGTCGGAAGTGGGCGGGGGCGGTTCCACGCACGCCTTCCTGTGGTCGAACGGCACCATGGTGGACTTGAACAGCCTGATCCAGCCGGAGTTCGAATTCGTCCTGCGCTACGCGGCCGACATCAACGACAAGGGCCAGATCGCGGCGCTGGGCTGCACCGCGTCCGGCATCGTCTGCCAGGGCTTCATGCTGAGCCTGGCCGACGTGCCGCCGGTACCGGAACCGCAGACCTGGGCCATGATGGCCTTCGGCGGCGTGCTGATGGCGCTGGCGGCGCGCCGCCGCCGGGGCAGCTGAACGGCTGAACGGCTCCCCTCAATCCCCCATCAGCGGATAGGGATTGACGGGCGTGCCTTTCCACCACTCCTTGGTGGGCGTGAGCTCGAACACGGCGAAGTGCAGGTGCGGCGCGTTCGGGTCGGAGTTGCCGGTCACGCCCACGTAGCCGATCAGGTCGCCACGCTTGATCGGCTGGCCTTCCTTCAGGTTCTCCGCATAGCGGTCCAGGTGGGCGTAGTAGTAGGCGTACTTGTCCTGCGGGTCGAACTGGTACACCGTCAGTCCGCCCGGCTTGCTGTTGAACAGCTTGGCCACCTTGCCGTCCGCCACCGCGATCACCTTGGTGCCCTTGGGCGCCATGATGTCCAGCGCTTCGTGATGGCGCTCGGCGCCGCGCGGCTGGTCGTAGGTGTCGGTCAGCTGCGCAGCCTTGATGCCTTCGACCGGCACCAGGAGCTTGGCGCCCGGCGCGGCGGCGGTATTGTCCGGGCCTTGCACCGAGGGCAGCGGCAGTTCGCGCGCCAGGGGTCGCAGCGGCAGGTCCGCTTCGGTCAGGTCGGTCTGCACCATGGGCGGCTTGGGCAGCTCGCCCAGCTGGCTGGCCGGGATGCCTGCCTGGGGCGCCGGCGCCGCTGCCACCGCCTGGGCCGGCGCCGGGGCATCGGCCGGATACTGGCGCAGGTACACGAACAGGCCGCCCGCACCGACCAGGATACCAAGCAGGAAAGTCATCAGCCACCGCATCGCCCCACCTCCTTTGGATTGAACGTTAGTTTTGCAGGATCACGGGCGTGCCGGCGTCAACGCTGTCGGCCAGGCGCGCCACGTCCCAGTTGGTCAACCGAATGCAGCCGTGCGACTGCGTCTTGCCGATCGAACCCGGCACCGGCGTGCCGTGGATGCCGTAGTGTTCCTTCGACAGGTCCACCCACACCACACCCACCGGGTTGTTCGGCCCGGCCGGGATCTTGGCCTTGTCCTCACCCGGCTTGGCGTCCCAGAACAGCTTGGGGTTGTAGTTGAAGACCGGGTTCTTGGTG
>JBKHWY010000306.1:0-5874 GCA_046566285.1 Gammaproteobacteria bacterium
TGCGCCTGTCGGCCTGGTCGGGCTTGAAGCCCGCGATCATCCTGGACGTGCAGCGCCAGCCGGGCGCCAACGTGATCGCCACCGTGGACGCCATCCGCCAACGCCTGCCCGAACTGCAGGCCAGCCTGCCGGGCACGCTCAAGCTGGAAGTGCTGTCCGACCGCACCAACGGCATTCGCGCCTCGGTCGAGCACGTGGAAATCGAGCTGATATTGGCCGTGGTGCTGGTGGTGATCGTGATCTTCGCTTTTCTGCACAGCGTGCGCGCCACCGTGATCGCCAGCCTGTCCGTGCCGATCTCCCTGATCGGCACCTGCGGCGCCATGTACCTGCTGGGCTACAGCCTGAATAACCTCAGCCTGATGGCGCTGACGATCGCCACCGGCTTCGTGGTGGACGACGCCATCGTCATGATCGAGAACATCGCCCGCTACATCGAGGAGGGCGAATCGCCGCTGGCCGCCGCGCTCAAGGGCGCGACCCAGATCGGCTTTACCATCATCTCGCTGACGGTGTCCTTGATCGCCGTGCTGATCCCGCTGCTGTTCATGGGCGACGTGGTCGGCCGGCTGTTCAGGGAATTCGCCGTCACGCTAGCGATCACGATCCTGATCTCGGCGGTGGTGTCGTTGACCCTGGTGCCGATGATGTCCGGCCGCTGGCTGCGCAGCCACGAGAACGAAACACCAAGCCGTTTCGCCCGGCGTTCGCAAGCGTTTTTCGACCGGGTCGTGCATCACTACGACCGCGGCCTCGTCTGGGTGCTGGACCGCCAGCCGTTGACGCTCCTGGTCGCGCTGGCCACGCTGGTGCTGACGGTGATTCTGTACCTGGCGATTCCGAAAGGCTTGTTTCCCACCCAGGACACCGGCCAGCTGCAAGCCCGCGTGGAGGCGCGCGAAGCCATCTCCTACGAGCAGATGGCCGAATTGCAGCAGGCCGCCGCGCGCGCGATCCTGCAGGATGCGGACGTGCAGTCGCTCAGCTCCAACGTGGGCGTGGACGCAGCCAACAACACCATGCTGCACACCGGCCGCATGCTCATCAACCTGAAGCGCGAGCGCAGCGGCAGCCTGCCCGACACCATGGAGCGCCTGCGCCGCCGCGTGGCGGACGTGGCGGGCCTCACGCTCTACCTGCAGCCCACGCAGGACCTCACCATCGATGCCGAATCCGGCCCCACCCAATACCGCCTGTCGCTGGAAGGGGCGGACAACGCCACCGTGGTGGACTGGGCGCAGCGCCTGGTGGCCAGGCTGCGCACCCTGCCGGAGCTGCGCAACGCCACCACCGACGCGGGCGCCACCGGCACCTCGGCGTTTGTCAGCATCGACCGCGACACCGCCTCGCGCCTGTCGATCACGGCGGCCAACATCGACGACGCGCTCTACAACGCCTATGGCCAGCGCATCGTCTCGACCATTTTCACGGACACCAACCAGTACCGCGTGATCCTGGAAGCCCAGCGTGAGGCACGCATGTCGGTGGCGGCGCTGGGCAACCTGCAGATCCGCACCGGGTCTGGCCAGACCACGCCGCTGTCGGCCGTGGCCACCATCCTGGAAAAGCCGGCGCCGCTGCAGATCACCCACGTGGCGCAATACCCGGCCACCACCATCGGCTTCGACACCGCGCCCGGCACGTCGCTGGGCCAGGCCGTCAAGGCGATCCGCGCGGCGGCCGACGAGATCAGGCTCTCGCCCGCCGTCAGCATGACCTTCCTGGGCGCGGCCGGGGCCTACCAGAATTCGCTGTCGAACCAGCTGTGGCTGATCCTGGCCGCCGTGGTGTGCGTGTACATCGTGCTGGGGGTGCTGTACGAGAGCTACATCCACCCGCTGACCATCCTCTCGACCCTGCCCTCGGCCGGCGTGGGCGCACTGCTGGCGCTGATGGTAACGGGGCAGGGTCTGGGCGTGATCGGCATCATCGGCATCATCCTCCTGATCGGCATCGTCAAGAAGAACGCCATCATGATGATCGACTTCGCCATCGAGGCCGAACGCGACGGCGGCAAGAGCCCGCGCGAAGCCATCCACCAGGCCGCGCTGCTGCGCTTCAGGCCCATCATCATGACCACGCTGGCGGCCCTGTTCGCGGCGCTGCCGCTGATGTTCGGCTGGGGCGAGGGCGCCGAACTGCGCCGCCCGCTCGGCCTGGCCATCTTCGGCGGCCTGATCGTCAGCCAGCTGCTCACGCTGTTCACCACGCCGGTCATC
Organism: Gammaproteobacteria bacterium; assembly: GCA_046566285.1. GTDB lineage: Bacteria > Pseudomonadota > Gammaproteobacteria > Burkholderiales > Burkholderiaceae_D > Telluria_A. The sequence goes on from JBKHWY010000306.1 coordinate 2,220, forward strand.
TACCTGGGCTTCGACAGCCTGGCCCAGCGTCTGGCGCGGCGCCGTGAGCGCTCCCTCAAGGTGATGCCGTGAACCTCTCCGAACCCTTCGTGCGCAGGCCGATCGCCACCGTCCTGCTCACCATCGGGCTGGCGCTGGCCGGCATCGCGGCGTTTTTCGTGCTGCCGGTGTCGCCGCTGCCGCAGGTGGACTTCCCCACCATTTCGGTGAGCGCCTCGCTGCCCGGCGCCAGCCCGGACACGATGGCCACCAGCGTGGCCACGCCGCTCGAACGGCGCCTGGGGGTGATCTCCGGCGTGAACGAGATGACCTCGTCGTCCGGCCAGGGCTCGACCCGCATCAACCTGCAGTTCGACCTGAACCGCAAGATCGACGCGGCCGCGCGCGAAGTGCAGGCGGCGATTAGCGCCTCGCGCGCCGATCTGCCGGCCACGCTCAAGAGCAACCCGACCTACCGCAAGGCCAACCCGTCCGACGCGCCGGTGATCATCCTGGCGCTTACCTCGCGCACCAAGACCCCCGGCCAGATCTTCGAGTCGGTGTCCAACCTGGTGCAGCAGAAGCTGGCGCAGGTGCCCGGCGTGGGCGACGTGGAGATCGGCGGCGGGTCGCTCCCGGCCGTACGTGTCGAGCTGCTGCCGTATGCCTTGAGCCGCTACGGCGTCTCGACCGAAGACGTGCGCGCCGCCATCCAGGCCACCAACGCGAACCGGCCCAAGGGTGTGCTCGAAGGGGAAGGGCGCTCGCTGCAGATCTATTCGCAAGCCAACACCCCGACCGGCGGGCGCACGGCGGCCGACTACAAGACCCTGGTGGTGGCCTGGCGTAACGACAGCGCCGTGCGCCTGCAGGACGTGGCCACCGTCATCGACGGGGTGGAGAACATCAACACCCTGGGCCTCTTCAACGGCGAGCCGGCCGTGATCGTGCTGGTCACGCGCCAGCCGGGCGCGAACGTCATCGAAACCGTGGACGGCGTGCGCGCGCTGCTGCCTTCCCTGCAAGCCCAGCTGCCCCCGGAAATCCGCCTGCAGGTGGCGTCCGACTCCACCAATTCGATCCGCTCGTCCCTCCACGAGATCGAGTTCACGCTGATCGCCTCGATCCTCCTGGTGGTGCTGGTGGTGAGCGTCTTCCTGCGCAGCGTGCGCGCCACCATCGTGCCCGCCGTGGCCACCATCGTGTCGTTGTTGGGCACCTTTGGCGTGATGTACCTGCTGGGCTTCAGCCTGAATAACCTCAGCCTGATGGCGCTGACGGTGGCCACCGGCTTCGTGGTCGATGACGCCATCGTTGTGCTGGAAAACACCAGCCGCCACATCGAGGCCGGCATGGACCGCATGAAGGCGGCCCTGCTGGGCGCGCGCGAGGTGGGCTTTACGGTGCTGTCGATCAGCCTGTCGCTGGTGGCGGTGTTCATCCCGCTCCTGTTCATGGGCGGGCAGGTGGGGCGGCTGTTCCGTGAATTCGCCGTCACCTTGTCGGCCGCGGTGCTGATCTCCCTGGTGATTTCGCTGACCACCACGCCGATGATGTGCGCATGGCTGCTCAAACCTGGCGCCGGGCGGCGCACCCCCGGGCGGCTGGCGCGCTGGGCCGAGCGCGGCTTCGAGCGCATCCACCGCACCTACCAGCATTCGCTCGACTGGGCGCTGGGCAGCATGGGCCTCGTCATGCTGATCTTTTTCTTCGTGATCGGCCTGAACGTGTATCTGTTCGCGGTCGCGCCGAAAGGCTTCTTTCCGCAGCAGGATACCGGCCAGATCAATGGCGGCATCCGCGCCGATCAGAGCATCTCGTTCCAGGCCATGCAGGAAAAGCTGCGCCAGCTGGTGAACATCATCCGCAAGGACCCGGCCGTGGCAACCGTCGTCGGCTTCACGGGCGGCTCGCGCGCCGGCGGCGGCTTCATGTTCGTCAACTTGAAGCCGGCGTCGGAGCGCACCGAAGGCGGCCAGGCCGTGATCGCGCGCCTGCGCCCGCAACTGGCGCGCGTGACGGGCGTGTCGCTGTTCCTCAATCCCGTGCAGGATCTGCGCATGGGCGGGCGCCAATCCAACTCCACCTACCAGTACACCTTAAAGAGCGACAATCGCGCGGACTTGAAGCTGTGGGCGACCCGGCTGGCCGACGCCATGAAGCGCCAGGGCGCGCTGGTGGACGTCGACACCGACCAAGCCGAGAACGGCGTCGAGATGTTCGTCACCATCGACAAGGAAAGCGCGGCCCGTCTGGGCATCAACACGCGCGACGTGGACAATGCGCTCTACAACGCTTTTGGGCAGCGCCAGGTCAGCACCATCTACGATGAACTGAACCAGTACAGCGTCATCATGGGCGTGCCGCGCCAGTACGCGCAGTCGCCCCAGGCGCTGAACGACGTGTACGTGCCGGCCCGCCCCAGCGGCGGCGCGGGCACGGGCGCCACGGCGGGCGCCAACCTGACGGCCGCGCGCGACCCGGCCAGCGGCCAGGCCGTGAGCAGCGCCGCCAGCCAGATGGTGCCGCTGTCCGCCATCGCGCGCTTTGCGGAGAGCTCGACGCCCACGTCGGTCAACCACCAGGATGGCGAACTGGCCACCACGATTTCGTACAACCTCGCGCCTGGCGCCACCTTGTCGGACGGCGAAGCGGCCGTGCGCCAGGCCGAAGCCGACATCGCCATGCCGAACAATGTGCACGGCAGCTTCCAGGGCCAGGCCAAGCAGGCGCAGGAATCGAACAAGGAGCAGCCCTTGTTGATCGTCGCCGCCATCGTGGTCATCTACATCGTGCTGGGCATCCTGTACGAAAGCCTGGTCCATCCGGTGACGGTGCTGTCCACCTTGCCGTCGGCCGGGGTCGGCGCGGTGCTGGCGCTGTTGATGTTCAAGATGGAGTTCTCCATCATTGCGCTGATCGGCGTGTTCCTGCTGATCGGGATCGTCAAGAAAAACGCCATCCTCATCATCGACTTCGCGCTGGACGCCGAACGGGGGCGCGGCTTGAGCGCCGTGGAAGCCGTGCGCGAAGCCTGCCTGCTGCGCTTCCGGCCGATCCTGATGACGACCCTGGCCGCCGCCCTCGGCGCGCTGCCGCTGGCCATCGGCTTCGGCGAAGGCTCCGAGCTGCGCCGCCCGTTGGGCGTAGCCATCATCGGCGGCCTGATCGCCAGCCAGCTGCTTACGCTGCTCACCACGCCCGTGGTGTACGTCATGCTCGACAAGCTGCGCCGTCCGCGGCATGACGACGCCGCGCTGGCCCGCCATTCCCCACAACCCGTCCAACCTTCCTGAAGCCCCGTATGCGACCAGCCCCCGTTCACTTGATCCTTCCCCTGCTGCTGGCCGGCTGCGCCGTCGGCCCGGCCTACCAGGTGCCTGCCACGCCGCAGCCGCAGGCGTTCAAGGAAGCCGAAGGCTGGGCGCCCGCCGCCCCGGCCGATGCGCTGGACCGTGGCCCCTGGTGGACGCTGTTCAAGGACCCCGTGCTGAACGGCTTGATCGAGCAGGTCGACGTCTCCAACCAGAACGTCGCCGCCGCCGTGGCGGCCTACGCGCAGGCGCGCGCCTTGGTGGCCCAGCAGCGTGCGGCGCTGTTCCCCAGCGTGGACCTGAACACCAGCGCGCAGCGCAGCGGCGGCGATGCCAACCGCCAGAGCAGCTACCGGCTCAAC
>JBKHWY010000307.1:0-5861 GCA_046566285.1 Gammaproteobacteria bacterium
CACCTCTTCGATAATCTCGGCTTCGACGGCTTCAGTCATCTTGGTGATCACGCGCTTGCCCAAGCCATTGACAATGGCCCAGCCAAGGATAACGTGAAGGGCGATGACGACCGCTAGGCCTGTGAAATTCTTCCCGGGATTCTTTTCATGCGAAAAATTCATGCCTGCTTTCTCCAATACCAACTCTTTTTTTGTAGCTCCTAAACCCACTAAACACGACAAAACCTTGAGCCGTATCCGGGACGTCGGCGAATTATACCTACGAATTCTTTTTTGCACATGCCTTTTTGTACTCCGAAACCGGTTCGATTCCGTCCTATGAAAAGGTTTTCAAGCCCCGCGATCTGGGCTTTCTCTGCATCATCTGTTTGAAGAATGCAAGACCCTGAGCCCATGCATTATCAAGTATTTCTGCGAACGAGGCATTATGCGGAAATACTGGAACGACACCGTAGTTTACACGCCCTGCAATGGTGCAAAACGAACAAGCTGAGTCGCCTGTGTTGCCTACGGTTCACTATAGCCAGTTTGAGCTCTGCGTGACGTCCTCTTGAGATCGGAGTTTTCGCAAGGGGGAGGGGTGCTGCACCTCTGGGGCGGCCGACGCGCGGCACAAAAAAAGGCGCCTGGAAGGCGCCGCTGTGGTGTCAAAAAAACATTATCGAAAGATTCACTGATGTGAATCAACGAGACGCTCAGCGATTGCGTTTCTCGCGCTTGCACTCGATGCTGCTGACAATGCTGCCGCCCGGGTCGACCGTGTCGAGCCGCACGTCGAAACCCCATAGCCGCGCCACATGCTTGAGCACTTCCTGGGCTTGCTGGTTGAGGGGGCGGCGGTTGAACTGGGTATGGCGCAGCGTCAGCGCGCGGTCGTCGCGGGTGTTGACCTGCCAGACCTGGATGTTGGGTTCGCGGTTGCCCAGGTTGTATTGCTCGGCCAGCTGCTGGCGCACGTAGCGGTAGCCGCGCTCGTCGTGGATGGCCGACACCGTCAGCTTGTCGCTGCGGTCGTCGTCCAGCACGGCGAAGAAGTGGAAGTCGCGGATCAGCTTGGGCGACAGGTACTGGGCAATGAAACTTTCGTCCTTGAAATTGCGCATCGCAAAGTCCAGGGCGCGGCGCCAGTCACTGCCGGCCAGATCGGGGAACCATTCGCGGTCCTCGTCCGTCGGGTCCTCGCAGATGCGGCGGATGTCGGTCATCATGGCGAAACCGAGGGCGTACGGGTTGATGCCGCTGTAGTAGGGGCTGGTCGCGGGCGGCTGGTAGACCACGTTGGTATGGCTTTGCAGAAACTCCAGCATGAAGCCATCGCCCACCACGCCCTCCTTGTACAGCTCGTGCAGGATGGTGTAGTGCCAGAAGGTGGCCCAGCCTTCGTTCATCACCTGCGTCTGGCGCTGCGGATAGAAGTACTGCGAAATCTTGCGGGTGATGCGCACCAGCTCGCGTTGCCAGGGCTCCAGCAGGGGTGCGTATTTTTCGATGAAGTAGAGCAAGTTTTCTTCCGGCTCGGGCGGGAAGCGCGGCGCGGGCTTGCCGGCCGCTTCCTCTTCCTTGCGGGGGATGGTGCGCCACAGGGCGTTTACTTGCGATTGGGCATATTCCTCGCGCTCCTTCTGACGAGCAGACTCCTGGGCGATGGACAGCTTGGCGGGACGCTTGTAGCGGTCCACCCCATAGTTCTGCAGGGCATGGCAGGAATCGAGAAGTTCCTCGACGGCATCAATGCCATAACGCTGTTCACATTCGGCAATATAGTTCTTTGCAAACACCATGTAGTCGACGATGGCATCGGCATCGGTCCAGGTGCGGAACAGGTAATTTCCCTTGAAGAAAGAATTGTGACCATAGGCGGCGTGGGCAATCACCAGGGCCTGCATGGTCAGACTGTTTTCCTCCATCAGGTAGGCGATGCAGGGATTGGAATTGATGACGATCTCGTAGGCCAGGCCCATCTGCCCGCGTTTGTAGCTCTTTTCGGTTGACAGGAAATGCTTGCCGAAAGACCAGTGGTTGTACGAAACCGGCATGCCGACGGATGTGTACGCATCCATCATTTGCTCGGCGGTAATGATCTCCAGTTGATTGGGATAGGTGTCCAGGCCGAACTGCCTGGCCACGCGGCGGATTTCCTCGTGCGCGTGCTCGATCAGGTCGAAGGTCCATTCGGACTGTTCGGGGAGGGCGCGCGGGTGTTTCGGATCTCTTGGCATGATTGCCTCGCAGGTATGGCTACTTCAGCTATTGAGCTTCAGCTTTTCAGCTTTTCAGCTATTTCAGCAATTTCAGCAATTTCTTCTATTTCGGCTGCTTCTTGAACAGTTCCCGGAACACGGGGTAGATGTCGGCCGGCGTCACGATCTTCTGCATCGCGAAGTTGCTGTGGTGGCCGGCGACTTCGCTGTACTGCTCCCACAGGTTCTGCGGCGGACCGTCCGTGATTTCCACGTAGGTGTAGTACTGCACCATCGGCATGATGGTGTTGGTCAGGAGCTGCTTGCACAGCACCGAGTCGTTGTCCCAGTTGTCGCCGTCCGAGGCTTGCGCCACGTAGCTATTCCACTCGCCGCTGCCGAAGCGCTCGGAAATGATCTTGTTGAGCAGGTGAAGGGCGGAGGACACCACCGTGCCGCCCGACTCGCGCGAATGGAAGAATTCGTTCTCGTCCACTTCCGAAGCGGCCGTGTGGTGGCGGATGAACACCACTTCGATATGGTCGTAGGCGCGTTTCAGGAACAGGTACAGCAGGATGAAGAAGCGCTTGGCGGTGTCCTTGCGGCTTTCATCCATGGAGCCGGACACGTCCATGATGCAGAACATCACGGCCTGCGTGGTGGGCTTGGGCACCTTGATGCGATTGCTGTAGCGCAGGTCGAACGGGTCGATCCAGGGAATCGCATTCAGGCGGATGTGCAGCTGGTGGATGCGGTGCTTGAGTTCGACCACGCGCGGGTCGTCCAGCGGCGTGCCGTCTTCCAGCAGGGCTTGCAGTTCCTGCTCGGCCTGCTCGGCTTCGCGCCGCGGCCGGCCGCCCACCGCAATCCGGCGGCCCAGGGCGCCGCGCAGCGAGCGCAGCACGTGGATGTTCGACGGGGTGCCGGAAATATTGTAGCCGGCGCGCTGGTTCTTGAATTCCGGGGTGGCGGTTAATTGCGTCTTGACCATGTTCGGCAGTTCCAGGTCTTCGAAGAAATAGTTCATGAATTCTTCGCGCGACAACTCGAAAATGAAGTCGTCCTCGCTGGGCTGCTCGCTGTTGCCGGCCTTGCCGCGACCCGATCCGCCGCCACCCTTGGGCCGGTTGAACTGGTCGCCTTTCTGGTATTCCTTGTTACCAGGATTAACGGTTTCCCACACGCCGCCGTGGGCGTGGCCGAACGACGGCTCGTTCACATCCTTGACGGGGATGGAGACTTTCTCGCCGTTCTCGATGTCAGTGATCGAGCGACCCTTGATCGCCCGCCCGACCGCATCCTTGATCTGACTCTTGTAGCGACGAAGGAAGCGCTCGCGGTTCACAGCTGACTTGTTCTTGCCTTGCAAGCGTCGGTCGATTAGGTAAGTCAAAACGGGCCTCCTGCTTTCTCGTGTTGCGCTGCGCTCCGGGTCCTGCTTTCACGCGTCCTGTCCACGCTCTACTCTCTACTCTCTACGCTCTATATTACGCGTTCGCCCGAATCCTGCCTGCGCCGGACAAGCGGACTACGGCCGGGGCCGCAGTCCGCCGCCGCTCAGGACGACTTGCGCACGCGCAGATACCATTCGCACAGCAGGCGCACCTGCTTGGGCGTATAGCCTTTTTCCACCATGCGGGCCACGAAGTCGGCATGCTTGTTGGCATCCTCGACGCTGGCCTTGGCGTTGAACGAAATCACCGGCAACAGTTCTTCGGTGTTCGAGAACATCTTCTTCTCGATCACGGTGCGGAACTTCTCGTAGCTGGTCCAGGCCGGGTTCTTGCCGCCGTTGGTGGCGCGCGAACGCAGGCTGAAGTTGACGATCTCGTTGCGGAAGTCCTTCGGATTGCTGATCCCGGCCGGCTTCTCGATTTTCTCCAGTTCGGCATTGAGCGATTCGCGGTCGAAACTTTCGCCCGTGTCCGGATCGCGGAATTCCTGGTCCTGGATCCAGAAGTCGGCAAAGGTCACGTAGCGGTCGAAAATGTTCTGGCCGTATTCCGAATAGCTTTCCAGGTACGCCGTCTGGATTTCCTTGCCGATGAAATCCACATAGCGCTGCGCCAGGTGCTCCTTGATATACGAGAAGTAGCGCTGCTCGACTTCCGGGGCAAACTGTTCGCGCTCGATCTGCTGCTCGAGCACGTACAGCAGGTGCACCGGATTGGCGGCCACTTCGGTGTTATCGAAGTTGAAGACCTTGGACAGGATCTTGAAGGCGAAGCGGGTTGACAAGCCATTCATGCCTTCGTCCACGCCGGCATAGTCGACATATTCGTGCATCGACTTGGCCTTGGGATCGGTGTCCTTCAGGTTTTCGCCGTCATACACCAGCATCTTCGAATAGATGCTGGAGTTTTCCGGGTCCTTCAGGCGCGACAGCACCGCGAACTGGGCCATCATGCGCAGCGTGCCCGGCGCGCATGGCGCGCTCATCAAGGACGAATTGCGCAGCAGCTTTTCATAGATCTTCACTTCGTCCGACACGCGCAGGCAATACGGCACCTTGACGATATAGATCCGGTCCAGGAATGCCTCGTTATTGCGGTTGTTGCGGAAGGTCTTCCATTCCGATTCGTTCGAGTGGGCCAGCACGATGCCATCGAAGGGAATCGCGCCGAAGCCTTCGGTCCCCTTGTAATTGCCTTCCTGGGTGGCCGTCAGCAGCGGGTGCAGCACCTTGATCGGCGCCTTGAACATCTCGACGAATTCCATCAGGCCCTGGTTGCCCAGGCACAGGCCGCCCGAATAGCTGTAGGCGTCCGGATCGTCCTGCGCATAATCTTCCAGCTTGCGGATATCGACCTTGCCCACCAGCGAAGAAATATCCTGGTTGTTTTCATCCCCCGGCTCGGTCTTGGAAATGGCGATCTGCTTCAATACCGAGGGATAGCGTTTGACGACGCGGAACTTGTTGATGTCGCCATTGAATTCATGCAGGCGCTTGACTGCCCACGGGCTTGGAATGGTGCGCAGATAGCGGCGTGGAATGCCGTAGTCCTCTTCCAGGATGGTGCCGTCTTCGGCTTCATTGAACAGGCCCAAAGGCGACTCGTTCACGGGCGAGCCTTTCAGGCAGTAGAACGGCACCTGTTCCATCAGGGATTTGAGTTTTTCGGCGATCGAGGACTTGCCCCCGCCGACCGGTCCCAGCAGATACAGGATCTGCTTGCGTTCTTCCAGGCCTTGCGCGGCATGGCGGAAATAGGACACCACCTGCTCGATGACTTCCTCGGTACCGTAGAAGTCCTTGAAGGCAGGGTAAATCTTGATGACCTTGTTGGCGAAGATGCGCGACAGACGGGTGTCGTTCCGCGTATCGACCAGCGTCGGCTCGCCGATCGCCGCCAGCATGCGTTCCGGCGCGCTGGCGTATGCGAGTTTGTCCTTCTTGCACAGGGCCAGATACTCAGAGAGGGAATATTCCTCTTCGCGGGTACGCTCATAGCGGGCTGCGTAGTTGTCAAAAATGGTCATTTGAATGTCCTTTAATGTGCTGTCACTACTTCACTGTCACTGGCAGTCGTACCGGTGGCGTTGGCGCCATGAAGTCCGGGCGCCTAGGCGTTCCAGCCAGGCCTGTCGTCGTTGGCGTGCTCCTTGTTTTGAATCGTGCCGTAGGTTTTCATGCGTCCCTTTGGCAGGGACAAAAAACGCGTAACGATGCTCGTTTTTTTG
>JBKHWY010000308.1:0-5845 GCA_046566285.1 Gammaproteobacteria bacterium
GCTCAGGCATCCGCCAGGGCCTGGCGGATCGGGAGACTAAGTATCTTGCGGGTCGGGATCGCGCTGGCCGCCAACGCCAGCAGCACCAGCGCGGCCAGGGTGACGGCGTACACCGGAGCGACCCAGGCGATGCCGACCGGCACCGCGTTGCTCGATCCCGGCGGCGTCCACATGATCTGGGCGGCGTCCACGGCCGCCGTCACGGCCGCCGCCGCCACCAGGCCGGCCGCGCCGGCGCCGAGCGCCAGCCAGCCGTTTTCGGCGGCGGCCAGGCCCAGCACGAAGCGGCGCGTGAAGCCCAGGCTGCGCAGCGTGGCCAGCTCGCGCCGGCGCTGCATGAAGTTCATGTAGCTGGCGTTGAGCAGGCTCATGAAGGCCACCACCACGGTCACCACCAGCACGAAGCCGAGGAAACCGGCCAGCACGCCGCGCACCTGGCGGTAAAACGCGGCGCGTTCGGACCACAGGAAGACGGTGGCGTCGGCGCCCGCCTCCTTGAGCGCGCGCGCTACCCGCACGCGCGCCGCCTGCAGGTCCGTGCCGGGGGCCAGCAGCACGTGGTATTCGCTCACGCTGGCGGTGCCCATCAGGCCTTGCGCTGCCGCCAGCGGCATCACCACCAGGCGGTCGTTGATCTCCTTGATGCCCCAGTCCATGATCCCGGTGGCCTGGTAGTGGGCGGCGTTCACGCGCCCGTCGTCCAGGGTCGAAACCACCAGTTCGAGCGGCCCGGGCGGGCACGCGAGCGGCCTGGATACCGGCGTTTCGCCCGGCCGCATGGGCGCAAAGCCCACCGCCGGCACCCGGCAGCCGAGAATGGCGGCCAGGCCCTGCCCCACCAGCAGGGCGCCGGGGCGGTTTTCCATCCACAGCGGCGTGCCGGCCACGACATCGTATTCGTAGGCCGGACCCTTGATGGCCCGCACCGCGGCCACGTCCTCGCCAATGCCGGCGAAGATGGCACTGCGGTCCCGGTTCGAGAGCATGCCGGCAATGCGCAGGATGCGCGCCTGCGCCTCGACCGCAGGTTCCTGCCTGAGCGCCCCTTCGATACGGGTTTGCTCGGCCGGGCCGATGGGCAGCTGGCCGGCGCCTTCGACCAGGCGCGCCAGCGCCGAGCGCGGACGTTCGATCACCAGGTGGCCGCGCGCGCCCCAGCGGATGAAGGCATTGCTGATCAGCTCCAGGTTGGCCTGCACGTAACCGAACAGCAGGCACAGGGCGGACGCCGACAGCAGCATGATGACAAAGGTGGCGCCCGACTTGCGTCCGTGCCGGAACACGTTTTTGAGCGACATGGCGAGGATGAGGGAGAAGTGCATGGTGGTCGGCCTGTCACATGGTCATCAGGTTGTCGGGCACGAAGCTGCTGTCGGGCGTGTCGGCCCGCTGCGGTTCGCTGTAGACCAGCTCGCTGTAGCGGTTGGCGAAACTCGCGTTCACGATGCGCATGCTCGAGATGAAGGGCAGATCCTTGCCGTCCGCGCGCATGCGGTTGGCGTAGCTGAACGTGGCCGACTTGAACACCGTGTCGCTGGAGGTCAGGAATTCGGCCCGTGCGCCCAGCAGCGTCTTCTTGTCGATGTAATAGATGATGCTGCTGTAGGTGGCGGACGCATCGGCGGCGGCCAGGCGCAGCTTGTAGCAGGGCACGCCATCGACCTCGGTCTCGCCCAGCCAGCTGGGGGTGTACTGGCGCGCGTACTGGACCGCCGCGATGTCGCCGTTGGACGCTTCGCCGACCAGGCGCTGCTGGGGGCTGATGGTGACCGGCTTGCGCAGGCCCGGCTTGATGAACCACATCGAACGCTCGGCGATCAGCACTTTCTCGCCCTGGTAGCGCTTGGGCTCGACCGTGCGCGCCAAGGCCTTGCCGCCCTTGACGGTGACGGCATACGCGGTGTCGGTCGCGCCCGCCGGATCGGCGGTATGGATGCGCAAGGTCCAGCGGTAGCTGCCGTAGCCGCCGCGCGCCAGGTCGGCCTGCTTGAGCCAGCCGAGCATGGTGTCCTGGCTGGGCGCTGCGGCATTCGACGCATCGGCAGCGCTGGCCGGGAGCGGGCGCAGCACCAGCAGCACGCAGGCCGCGCCGGCCAGCAGTTGCACCAGCGGGACGGCGCGCGCGCCCCGCCCCGCCTTGGCGCCGCGTACCGCTCCCCCGACGCGCTTGCGCGCGCCCAGCCAGGCGCCCGCGCCGATGGCGGCCAGGGCGAGCCCCAATACCGCCACGGCCCAGCCAAGCGGCAGGTCCAGGCGCAGCGGCGTGGCGGTGGCCACGCGCGGCAGGACGGTCTGCACGCCGGCGGCGGCCAGCGCCCACCCCAGCAGGTAGGCCGCGCCCAGCGCCAGCAGCGCGGCGGCGGCGCAAGCCAGCAGCGTCTCGCGCACCAGCAGCGCGCCGATGGCGGCGCGGCTGAAACCCAGCGCGCGCAGCATGCCGATTTCACGGGTGCGGTCGTGGATGTTCATGGCAATGGCGTGCTGGATGGTGGCCAGGGCGATCACCAGCACCAGCGCGCCGGTGCAGGCGAACACCAGTTGGAAGAAGCCCATGAAGCTGGTGTACAGCTGGCCGATCTGCGGATGGTCCCAGCGGGTGACCTCGAAGTAGCCCGGGGCGGCGCGCTCGAGTTCGCGCGCCAGCGCGGCTTGAAACGCTTCGGTGCGCGAGCGCGCATCGAGCTCGATCACCATGCGCGACACCGCGCTGGTGTCGTACAGGGACTGCAGCAGCGCCAGCGGCGCTTTCAAGCCCTTGTCTTCGGTCGCTTCGATGCCGGTGCTGAACTGCGCCTGCACGGTGGCGTCCACCGCGTTGGCGCGATTGGCATAGCTGGCGCCCACCAGCTGGACGCTGTCGCCCACGCGCGCGCCCAGCAGATCCAGAATCTGCGGGGTCAGGGCGATGCCCTGGCGCTGCACGTCGTCAAGGGGCGCCGCGGGCGCCTCCGCCTGCATGCTGCGTTCGAACTCGGGATCGACGCCGCGCGCCAGGAACACCGCGCTGCGCTGCCCGTGCTGGAGCACGCCCACGCCCACCAGCTGGGCCGAAGCGCGCTTGAAGCCGGGCAGCGCGGCGGCCACCTTGAGCACCTGCTGCTGGTCGGCCTCGGCCAGCGAAAAGCGCGCCGGGTCGGCGGCCAGGTTCTGTGGCCCGTCCTTGCGGTACACCTGCACGTGGCCGTTGGCGTCGGCGTAGATCACCACGCGCGCCAGCGCCGCTTCGACGAAGCGCACATAGCCCAGGAACAGCAGGGCCGCCAACAGGCCCACCGCGACCGCTAGAATGGTGGTGACGGTGCGCCGGCGGTCGCGGTACAGGTTGCGTAGGGCGAGCGACCACATCATGCCAGTGCTCCCAGGCGTGCGTCCGCCGCGTGCGGCCCCGCGCCGGAAGCCGCGATGGGTCCGAGCAGTTCGCCGTCGCGCAGTTCGACGATGCGCGGCACGTGGCGCAGCAGGCGCTCGTCGTGGGTGGAAAACACGAAGCTGACGCCCTGCTCTTCATTGAGCTGCTTCATCAACAGCACCAGCGCCTCGGCATTCGCGCTGTCCAGGCTGGCCGTGGGCTCGTCGGCCAGCACCAGCCGGGGGCGCGTCACCAGGGCGCGCGCCACCGCCACGCGCTGGCGCTGCCCGCCCGAGAGCTGGTCCGGACGGAAGCCCGCGAATGGCTCCAGCCCGACCGCCTTGAGGGCAGCCTCGGCGCGCGCCTCGATCTCGGCGCGCCCCAGCTTCTGCAGATACAGCGGCAGCGCCACGTTTTCGCGCGCGGTCAGCACCGGCACCAGGTTAAACGACTGGAAGATCATGCCGAAGGTGCGGCTGCGCAGGCGATCGAGTTCGCGCTCGGACAGGTCGCCCACCGCGCGCCCTTCCACCAGGATGCGCCCTTCGCTGGGGTCGTCGAGGCAGCCGATCAGGTTCAGCATGGTGGTCTTGCCGCTGCCGCTGGGGCCGGTCAAGGCGACGAAATCGCCTTCGGGCACGACGAAGTCCACCTGCTTCAACGCGGCCACCTCGAGTGTGCCCATGCGATAGCGCTTGCTTACGGAGTCGAACTCGATGATGTTCATGGCTCTTCCTAAATGAATGACCCAAAAATGCGGACCTAAAAAAATGATTCAACCGTCAGGTAGGCGCGATGGCGCACCGGACGCGATACGGCCAGCGCCGGCTCGACCACGCTGCCGGCGTAGCCCAGGTAGAGGCTCAAGGCGTCCGTCGCGCTCCACGACAGTTCGGCGAAGCTGTCGGTGGAGCGGCGTTCGAGCCCGCGCAGCGTGCGCAGCGTCAGGCCCCAGCGCTTGTCGCCGAACAGGCTGGGGCTGGTGAATTGCAGCAGCGCGTAGCGGCGCTGCACCAGCGGATGCAGGGGCCGGGTCCAGCCGGCCGCGCGCCCGGTCGACGGCAGCGCGGCGATGCGGGGGTCGGCCAGTTCCGCGTCGGCCAGGGCAAAGCCGTTGTAGATCAGTTCAGCGCCCAGCTCCGCGCCCGAGGCCAGGCCATAGCGCACATTGACCAGCGCATCGGCATGCGGGCCGCCGCGGTTTTGCGCCAGCGCGGCCAGGGCGGCGCTGCCGTTTGCGGCGTAACGGCGCGAGAAAGAAGCCTCGACGCCCACGGTCACCGCCTCCCCCAGGGTGCGCTGGGCGTATCCCCCCACGTAGGGCGCCAGCGCGCCGCCGCCGCCGGCCACCAGGCCCACGGTGGCCATCGACGCGCCCTCCGCACGCCACTCGGCGCGCAGGGCGCCGAAGCTGCCATGAATGCGCTCACCGGCCAGGTCCTCGGCATGCGGCTCGGCCAGCAGGGCCGTGAACTGGCCGCCGCGCGGCAGGCTGCCGGACCAGGTCAGCATCGCCTTGCCGGCCACCTCGTGGCGCGGCGTGACCGCGCCATTGTCCGGAAACAGCCGGTTGGTCGGGCTGTAGGCCAGCGCCGGCCCCCATCCCAGCAGACGGCGGCCGAACGACAGCTGGGTGGCGCCGCTGCTGTACATGAGGTAGGCCTCGGGCCAGGCCACCGGACGCTCGCTCAGGTCGGTATTCCCGTCGCGCACGGCCAGGCGTGGACGCAGCACCGCGCTGGCGCCCTGGCACCAGCCGGCGTCGCACTGGCCGTACAGGTTCAGGCGCCCTTCCAGCGTACGCAGGGAAGCGCGCCCGCCACCCCATGGCGCGGCCGCGCGTACCGACTCCACGCTGCCCTGCAGCAGCGCGTCGCTGCGCCAGCTCAGCGTCGTGTCGTTGGCCTCCGCCCGCGCGGGGTCCACCGTGGCCGAGGACAGTGCCATGGCCAACATCAAGCCGGCGCCGCGCATGCGACTTTCCCGGCCTCGGCGTGCGCCTCGTCGGCCGTGTCGGCATAGCGCTCGCGCAGCAGGCGTTTCAAGGTCTTGCCGGTTGCGCCGATGGGAAACTGCGACCAGGGCACCAGCCACACGGCTTGCAACTGCTCGGCGGCCGACAGCTGCGCATTGAGCTCGGCGCGCAGCTCGGCGGCCGCGCGCACGGGCGCGCCCTCGTGCAAGGCCACCAGCGCCACCGGGCGCTCGTAGCCGTCGGCCTGGGCCACGCCGAACACGCAGGTGTCGAGCACCCCGTCCAGCTTGAGCACCCGCTCCTCGATCGGCAGCGTATAGGCCATGCCCTCGCGGGTGCGCATGGCATCGACTTCGCGGTCCAGGTGGATGTATTCGCCGTTGGAGGCGACCGCCACCAGGTCGCCGGTGAACCACCAGCCGTCCCGGCAGGCGCCGTACAGCAGGTCGTGGGCGTTCCAGTAACCGGCGAACATACAAGGTCCCTTGATCATCAGGCGCCCGACCTGGCCGCGCGGCACG
>JBKHWY010000309.1:0-5842 GCA_046566285.1 Gammaproteobacteria bacterium
ACCACCTTGTCCGGGTCCAGCCCCAGCGCGTCGATGGCTTCCTGGCGCGAGTAGTCGGAGATCGACAGCAACAGGCCGGCGTTGCGCAGCGAAGCGATCTTGCGTTCGTAGTAGGCGCGCTGTTCCAGGCTGCCGAGATAGGCCGTGGGATTCAAGAACGGGATCAGGTCGTACAGCACCACCGCCGTGTCTTCCCCGCCGCTGAAGGCGCCCACCGACACCACCGCGTCATCGACGAAGCCTTCGAACAGGCTGGTGACCAGCACGGCGTCCGGCTGCAGCTGGCCGATCACGTACTCGCGCACCAATTCATCGGCGCGCGCGCGCCAGCTGTTGGCGCCCATGTGCTCGGCCGCCGGGGTGGCGATGTCGAACACGCGCATGCGCTCGGCCGGCACGTAGGCGGCGAAGGCGGCGCGTAGCGGCCCGATGGCGTCGGGCAGGGCGCTGTTCATCAGCAGCCAGACTTCATGCGATCCGGCGTTGCGCGCCACACCCAATGCCAGCGCGAGCGAATAGCGGCCGATGCCACGGAAGCGGCTGGCGGACTGCGCCCCCTGCAAATCGATCAGGATGCGCATCAGTTCTCCAATTCCTGCTGCGCCTGTTTCAGCGCGGCGTAGGCGCGCTGGGCGCGTGGCGACAGGTCGCCCGGCTGCTGCGAGGGCGGCGGCGGGGCGCCGGGGTTGACGGGCGCCTGGTACATGGCTTCGCGCAGGCGCGCCTGCAGGCCGGGAAAGCGCGCCAGCAGGGCGCGCGCATGGCGCTTGGCGGCGGGATTGCGCAGTACCGCCTGGCCGACGATGCGCACGGCCTGGCGCGCGCGCCGCTTGGGCTGGATGCGCGCGCGCAGCCGGTGCAGCAGGGCGCGCAGTTCGATCACCAGGTTGCCGGCGTGGCGCAGCGGCCGGGTGATCTTCCACGAGGTGCTGGCCAGCACGGCATCGAGCTTGGCGGCCTGCGCTTCAGCGGCCGCCAGGCGGGCTTCGTATTCAAGCAGGCGCGCTTCACTGGCGGCGATGCGCGCTTCCTGGCTGAGCGCGCGCGCCACATGGTCGCCCAGCTCGGCCACGCTGGCGCGCACGGCGTCCAGCTGGGTGTGGGCCTGGGCCGCCAGCGACTGCGCCGTGTCGAGCGCCCCGCGCTGCGTGGCCGCCTGCAGGTCGTAGCGGCTGGCGAGCTGGTTCAAGGCGATGCCGAACGGCGCGTCGAAGGCGGCGTCGAAGCTTGCCGCCAGCGCGGCCGGTGCCGCCTTCTGCGCCACCACGGCGTAGTCCGGGCTGACGCCGTCGAACACGTGCTGCAGGCCCAGCACGGGCACGCTGTGCACCTCGGCCGGCTCCTGCAGGCGCACGATGCGGTGGCGCGCGAAGCCGGCGAAATCGGTGGCGAAGTCCAGCAGCTCGGGCGGCAGCGGGCGCAGGTGCGAGGGGTCGCGATAGAAGCTGCTGGCGCCCACCACCAGATTTTCCGGGTTGGGCGTCTCCATGATGAGCAGCCCGCCCGGGCGCAGCACGCGCCGGGCTTCTGCGATCAGTTCGCGCACCGCGTCGAACGGGATGTGCTCGACCAGGTGGAAGGCCGAAACCAGGGCCAGGCTGTCGTCGGGCGTGGCGCGTAGCGCCGCCAGCGCGTCACCGGTCTGCACGTTCAGGCCGCGTTCGCGGCAGGCGGACAACATGCCGTCGTCGAGGTCCACCCCGATGGCCTCGAAGCCCAGCTCCCCGGTCAGCTCGAGCCATTCGCCGCGCCCGCAGCCCAGGTCCAGCGCGCGCGCCGGCGCACCACTGGCCAGCAGCGGCTGCAGGAACGGGGTGTAGGCCGCCAGGCGCGCCTTGATGGTTTCGCGCGAACCCCGGTAGCGGTCTTCGAAGGCCTTGTAGAACATGTCGCTCATCGGTCGCTCATCGTTTGCTCACAGTTCGTCCACCATCTCGCCGGCGCGTTTGCGGAACAGGCTGAAGCCCAGCGCGCAGCAGCCCAGGCTCAGCACCAGCACCGGCACCAGGCTGGGCCAGTGGGGCAGCTGGCCGTTCAGGAGGATGGTTTGGTGCGCCACGATCACCGCCGTCATGGGATTGAAGGCCAGCCAGTGCTGGATCGGCTCGGGCAGGGCGCCCACCGTATAGACGATGGGCGTGAACCAGAACCAGAATTGCAGCAGGATGGTAAAGAACTGGCCGACGTCGCGGAAGAACACGTTGAGCACGCCCAGGATCATGCCCAGGCCGATGGCGAACGCCACCTGGGCCAGCAGCACGGGGATCAGCGCCAGGTAGGCCCAGCCGGGAAAGCTGCCGGACAAGACCAGGAAAGCGGTGAACAGGCCGAAGATGATGGCGAAGTTGACCAGCGCATTGAGCACCACCACGATGGGCAGGCAGATGCGCGGGAAGCTCAGCTTCTTGATCAGGTTGGCGTGTTCCAGGAAGACGTTGGCGGCGCGGCTGGTGATCTCGGCGAACAGGCCCCAGGTCAGCACGCCCGCGCACAGGTAGATGCTGTAGGCGAAGCCGCCCGGATTGCCCGGCAAGCGGCTGCCCATGACCTTGGAGAAGATCAGGGTGTAGACCACGATCATGGCCAATGGATTCAATACGGTCCAGAGCGCGCCGAGCAGGGAATTGCGGTACTTGGACTGGAATTCACGTTTGACGCTGCCGGCGATGAATCCGCGGTACTTCCAGACGCCGGCCAGCATGGCGGGCGCTTTCATGCGGGGGAGCCGGTCCGGATTGTGTTCATCGGGGGGATCGCTGCGGCCAAAAAAAGGGACCAGATTATAGCATGGGGCCGATAGCGTTCCGACAAGGTGGGAGGGGACAGGGCGGCCCCGACGCAAGTCGAATGTATCCCAGCTGCTGAACTTTATTGACGTCGCCCTGGCGAAGGAGGGTGTTGCGAAAGCGGCGATGCAGTCTCATTTGCGTACACCGCGCACTAAAAACCGTCATTCCGAGCATTGCTCGTAATGACTTCTGGCGAAGGCCTCGGCGGCCCCGCCAGAATGACGGCCTTATTTTGCTGGTTGATGCATGCGTAGCGTCACCGGAAGTTTTGCAACACCCTCGAACGCCAGGGCCCATGGCGCGCTTGCGTGGAGGCGAAGCTCGAAGCCTGGAAAGTCGTCACTGAATGAACGCGCTTTGGGCCCTGGCCTTCGCCAGGGCGACGGACCTTCGTCGCTTCAACCCTGCGCCAGCTTCTTCAACCCGTCCGGATCGATGATGATCAGGCGGTGCGTGCCCTTCTTGATGATGCCCTGCTGGGCCAGCAGCAGCAGCGTGCGCGTGACCGTCTCGCGGCTGGTGTTGATCATGTTGGCGATGTCCTGGTGGGTGGGCAGGTTCTCCACCACGTGGGTATCGTCAGGCGACTTCTGCTTGAGCAGGTCGAGATAGGTGTAGATGCGCTTGGCGGTGTTGTGGATGCTGAGCAGGGCGCGGAACTGCGAGTCGCGCTGCACCTTCTCGGCCAGGAAGCGCAGCATCTGGTTGGCCACCGAGGGCGAGTGCGAGAACAGGTGCAGGGCGGTGGCGCGCGGCAGCAGGGCCACCAGCACATTGGTCTGGGCCACCACCGATGCCGAGCGCTGCGAGCCGTTGATCACCGCGATCTCGCCAAAGAAGTCGCCGGGCGAGAGCACGCGCAAGCCAATGGCGCGGCCATCCTCGGTCACGTCGATCACCTGCAGGGTGCCGGTCAATAGGAACAGCAGGGCATCGCCTTCGCCGCCTTTCTGCAGCACCACGTCGCGGCGGTTGTACTGGCGGATGCGCAGGTTGCTGCGCACCATCTGCATTTCTTCGTCGGACAGGTTGGCCAGCAGCGGAATCTTGCGCAGATGGATCTGGACGTTGACGGGAATGTTGACCTCGGTCGTGTCAGCCGGGTCGGCCGCGGGCGCGCCTGCGGCGAGGCTGGCGTCGTCGGTCGCTTGAGCTTGCTTGTTCGATTGGGTCATGGTGGGTTAAAAAATTATCAGCTGCGTGGCAACACGGCCAGCAGCACGGCCGCGCAGGCAATGCCGGCGCCGTTGGCCGCCATGTCGCGCCAGCAAAAGCGCCGTCCGGGCACATAGTTCTGCAGCACTTCGATCAGCCAGCTGGAAGCCAGCATGGCCAGGAGCGCCAGCGGCACGGGCCAGCCCGGCTGCGCCAGCCTGCCAGCCATCAGGGCCATGCCGCCGAACGCCACGAAGTGCAGCACTTTATCGTTAGGCAAGGCTTGCGGCAGGCGCGACATCGGCAGCAGGCAGCCCATCGCAGTGGCCAGCACGCCCGCCAGCAAAACAAGCCATTCCCAGCGCATGCGACCTAGAAACCGTTCCAGCGCCAGTTGAGCTGCACCGACTGGCTATTATATTGAAAGAGCGAAATATTCTCTTTATTGTGGACGTGGCGCCACTCCAGTTGCAGGCTTTGCTGTTGCGTGATGTTGACGGCCAGGCCGGCGCGCAGCAGGCGCGTGCTCTGGTGCCGTACTTCATTGATCAGCCCCGGCGAATACAGGTCCTCGCCGTGCCAGTCCTGGCGCGTCCAGCCCAGTTCGCCGATATAGCGTCCGCCAAAGCCGCGCTGCCACAGCACACTGTTGTACCAGCCCTTGCGGTCCCCGCCGGGCCGCTGGCCGGTGCCGTGGTCGAGCAGGCCGCCCAACGCCACCTGCACGCGGCTGTCGCGGGTGCCGTAGTTGAGCAGGGCGCTGGCTTCGCCGGTGTTGGCGTTGAAGGCACTGCGGCGCAGGTAGGAAATGTGCCCCACCGAGGCGGCCAGCACCAGTTCATAGTTATCCGGCAAAGGCACCTTGGGCGTGATACGTCCCTGCAGCTGGGCCTGGCGCTGGTAGAGCTTGCCGTCCAGGCTGATGACACCCACCGTGGCCAGCGCGCGCGTCGCCATACCGCCCACCTTCACCGGCTGGTCCAGCCCCACTACCACGGCGTTGGTGTCCTGGCTGGTCAAGCTGTCATGGTGGCGGCTGCGCACTTGCGCCAGCGCCACGCTGCCCCATGAATTGAGCTCGCGGCTGTAGTCGAACGCCGCCTGCGTGAAGTTGTCGCTGTGCGGCAGGTAGTCGGCCGTGAGCAGGTGCTCGATGCGGTCCGGTCCGCTGCCGGTGGCAAACACCGGATTGCTGGCGCCCTGGTTGACATTGGTGTCGTGTCCGCGCGTCAGGGTCACGAAGGCATTGACCTTGGGCTGCCACGGCCGGCAGCCCTGGCGCCGGCGGTTGTTGATGACTTCGAGGATCCCCGCGCTGGGTGCGAAACGCACCTCGATCTCGCGGAACAGGCGCTCGGCTTCCACCGCGTGGCCCAGTTCGCACTGGCTGATGGCCAGGTCCAGGTAGGCGCCCGCATGCTGGGGTTCGAGCGCGATCAGTTTCTCCAGCGCGGCGCGCGCTTCGTCATGGCGGCCTTCGGCCATCAGGCGCACGGCTTGCAGGTACAGTTCGTTTTCCTGGTCGGCGGTGACCGCGCCGGCCACCGGGCTGGCCAGGGCGGCCGCCAGCAGGAGGATACGCAGCCGCTTCATGCCGACACCTCCAGCGTGTACAGCTTGATGGGCTTTTCCTTGCCGCGCAGCAGGCGCTCGCCCAGCAGGGTGAAGCGGTGGCGGGTGGAACGCGCCACCGTGCCTTCGCCGATGATCACGCTGTACGGAAAATCGCGCGCAGCCTGCTCCAGGCGCGAGGCGGTGTTGACGCTGTCGCCCACCGCCGTATAAATGCTGCGGAAACTGGTGCCGTAGTCGCCCGCCATGGCCAGCCCGCTTTCGATGCCGATGCGTACCCTGAGCGGCAGGTAGCCGGCCGCCACCCGCGCAGCGCTGAAGCGCTC
>JBKHWY010000310.1:0-5834 GCA_046566285.1 Gammaproteobacteria bacterium
CGCTTTGCCCGTGGCCAGTCGCGGCCATGGCGCGTGATGGTCGAACGCAGCGTGCCGCATGCGGACGGCCTGCTGCTCCTGAGCGTGCCGCTCAAGAAGGAAGCGCTCAACTTCATCGCCGCGATGGAAGACATCACGCAAATGGCCGCGATCCTGCCGGTGGTGGAGAACAAGGCTTACTGGACCGTCCGCCCCGAACTGACGGTACGCCGCCAGCGCACGGCCGGCACACGTACCGACGAGACCAGCCTGGGCGCCGAGATCAGTGCCCGGCCGGGCGCGAACTGGGTGCTCAACGCCACCCTCAACCCGGACTTCTCCCAGGTCGAGATCGACGAGCCGACCAATGCCGGCGCCAGCCAGATCGCCCTCAGCCTGCCGGAAAAGCGCGCGTTCTTTCTGGAGAGCGCGGACGTGCTGGGCCTGCGCCTGCCGGGCTTTTATTCGCGCACCGTGGCCGATCCGCGCTGGGGCGCGCGCGTCACCTGGCGCGGGCTGGATGCCGATGCCAGCGCGCTGACCGTGGCCGACCGGGCCGGCGGCATCGTCATGCGCGGTCACGCCTACGGCACCGACGAATACGTCAACCTGGGCGATTCCACCGCCACTTTGGTGCGCGCGCGCTGGCATGGGGACGGATCGGTCGCCGGGGTCCAGCTGTCCCAGCGCGACTATGGCGCCGGCGGCAGCAATCGGGTGGTGGGCGCCGACGGGCAGGCCAGGCTGGGACTGTTCGACAGCGGCGACACCCAGGCGCTGTGGGGGTTGATGGCATCTTCGACCACGGCCCACATGCTGGCCGACGGCGTGCCCCGGCGCGCCAGCGCGCGCAGCGCCGGCTACCTGTTCGGCAAAGTGGATTACCGCTCGGACGACTGGCTGAACGTGGTGCAGCTGGAGGCCATCGGTCCCGGCTTCGTCAACGACAACGGCTTCGTGCCTCAGAGCGGAGTGGTCAAGGCCGAAGTGCAGATCAACCGCCGGCTGGGCGCGCGCCAGATCGGGCTGGGCGACGCGTCCCTGTTCGACACCTATGAAACCGAGCTGCACCTGGGCCTCATCGAGGACCGCACGCTGGCCGATGCGCAGGCCAGGGTGGAGGGCGGCCAGGTGATCCGTCGGCTGGTGCGCCCCGGGGTCTGGCTGTACGCCGCACGCCAGACGCGCTTCTGGGCCGACCTGGGGCTGGACCGCTACCGGGCGCGCAGCGACACGCCGCTACGCTCGGCGCCGGCCGTGCACATGGGCTGGGAGACTTCGCCCTTGCCTTGGCTGATCCGCGTTGCCGGCGAAATGAGCCTGGGCCGGCGCCTGGACTTCGACGCCGACCGGGTTGGGCGGGGCGGGAACGTGTGGATGGAGGTGGGCATGCGCTTCCCGCTGGCCGGTGGCTGGAGCCTGGAGTCGGACCACCGCTTCAATCGCGCGTGGGTACGGCACGCCGGGCGCGAAGGGTTTGCCGAACATGGCTGGCGTTGGGTGGGCACCCTGCACATGAGCGCGCGCGATTCGATCCGGGTGATTGCCCAGCAGGTGGCATCGGACCGCTATGAAGGCACGCGCGTGGTGATGGAACCGTGGAGCGAACGAGCGCCGCATCGCTCGGTGCTGTACCGGTATATCCACCGGCATGGGCGCACGTTCTCGCTGGGCGCGACGTCGGATGCGAATGGCACGCTGCCGGGCAAGAGCAAAGGGGTGACTGCGAAGCTGCAGTGGGAGATGTGAGCTGGGCGGCTTAGCGGAAATGGTGTCACACCATGCTCTGCGCCAGCTTCAGTTTTATATCGTTAGCCTAAAAACCGTCATCCCGGCGCAGGAGGGTGTTGCAGAACTCTAAAATGACACGCCACGTTTGGACTGGCCCCACCCTAAAGACCGTCGTTCCGGCGAAGGCCGGAACCCATAGCGCGCTCCGTCAGTGACACGGTTCCACTCTGAGCACACGCGCTATGGATCCTGGCCTTCGCCAGGATGACGGAGCATATTTTGCGGCGCTAAGGAGTACAGCGCCCCTTTTGCGACACCCTTCTTCGCCAGGATGACGTATTTAAGGGTACAGGTTTGAAAAAGCGGTGCGAGGCGCGTACTCAGTAAAATCGTTTAAGCCGTCCCGTACCCACCTCCACCCGGCGTCTCGACTACAAACAAATCCCCGGCCTGCATATCCGTCTTGGCCGTATGCGCCAGCACTTCCTCCGTCCCATCGGCGCGCTCCACCCGGTTGATGCCCGTCGCCCCGGGCAGCCCGCCCGCCATGCCGAACGGTGCGTGCACCCGGTTGTTCGACAGGATCGCAGCCGTCATCGGCTCAAGAAAGCGCACCTTGCGCACGCCGCCATTGCCCCCATGCCAGCGCCCTACCCCACCGGACGCCGGGCGGATCTCGAAGCTCTCCAGCCGCACCGGGAAGCGGAATTCCAGCACCTCCGGATCGGTCAGGCGCGAGTTGGTCATGTTGGTCTGCACCACGTCGGTGCCGTCGAAGCCATCGCCCGCGCCCGAGCCGCCGGCAATCGTCTCGTAATACTGGTACTTGGCGTTCCCGAATGTGAAGTTGTTCATGGTGCCCTGCGAGGCGGCCATGACGCCCAGCGCGCCGTACAGCGCGTTGGTGATGCAGGTCGAGGTCTCGACGTTCCCCGACACCACCGAGGCCGGATAGTGCGGGTTGAGCATGGAGCCCGGCGGGATGATGACGCGTAGGGGCTTGAGGCACCCGGCATTGAGCGGGATCTCGTCATCGACCAGGGTGCGAAACACGTACAGCACCGCGGCGATGCAGACCGAGGACGGCGCGTTGAAGTTGTTCGGCTGCTGCGCCGACGTGCCGGTAAAGTCGATCTCGGCGCTGCGGGTCTGCTGGTCCACCCGGATCGACACGGCGATCTGCGCGCCGTTGTCCAGGGCCAGCGTATAGCTGCCATCGCGCAGCGACGTGATCACGCGCCGCACCGCTTCCTCGGCATTGTCCTGCACGTGGCGCATGTAGGCCTGCACCACTTCCAGCCCGAAGTGCGCGACCATCTTGCGCAGTTCGTCCACGCCCTTCTGGTTGGCCGCCACCTGGGCGCGCAGGTCCGCCATGTTCTGGTCAGGATTCCTGGCGGGCCAGCGCGCGCCGGTGAGGAGCGCCCGTGCCTCGGCGTCGCGCAGCACGCCGTCCACCCCGTCGACCAGTTTGAAGTTGTCGATCAGGACGCCCTCCTGCTCGATGAACACCGAGTCCGGCGGCATCGATCCCGGCGTGGTGCCACCGATGTCCGCATGGTGGCCGCGCGAACCGACATAGAACAGGATCTCGGCGCCGGCTTCGTCGAACACCGGGGAAATCACCGTCACGTCAGGCAGGTGGGTGCCGCCGTGGTACGGGTCGTTGAGCATGAAGACGTCGCCGGGCCGCATCTTGCCGGCGTTTTCCAGCATGACGGTCTTGATGCTCTCGCCCATCGAGCCCAGGTGCACGGGCATGTGCGGGGCGTTGGCGATCAGGTTGCCGGCCGCGTCAAAGATCGCGCAGCTAAAGTCCAGGCGCTCCTTGATGTTGACCGAGTAGGCGGTATTTTGCAGGCGCAGGCCCATCTGCTCGGCGATCGACATGAACAGGTTGTTGAAGATCTCCAGCATGACCGGGTCGGCATCCGTGCCGATGGCGCGCGCCTGCGGCATGGCTTCCACGCGCGTGAGCACCAGGTGGCCGTGCGGCGTCACCTGCGCCTGCCAGCCCAACTCCACCACGGTGGTGGCGTTGTCCTCGGCGACGATCGCCGGCCCTTTGATGACATCTCCCGGGCGCATGTCGGCACGGTGGTACAGGGCCGCGTCATGCCAGGAGGCGTTGCCGTACACCCGGACGGTGTCGTGCCGCGGCGGCTCGCCCGTGCGCGCAGCAGGCGCCGGGGCCACCGCGAGCGGCGCATCCGATTCGCCGATGGCTTCCACCGACACCGCTTCGACCACCAGCGCCTTGGCCGGCATCAGGAACGAGAAGCGGCGCTTGTAGATGGTCTCGAACTGGTTCTTCATCCGCTCGGGATTGTCGAACAGGACGATGATGGCGGTGTCAGTGCCTTCATAACGCAGGTGCACACGGCGCACCAGGCGGATGCGCTCGGGCGCGACGCCCTGCCCGGCCAGGTCGGCACGGGCAGCGTCCCCCAGCACGGCCAGGCGCGCGGCCAGCACTTCCGGCGGCGACTCGGCCATCGGCAGTTCGACCGCCGCTTCGCGCATGGCGCTCTGGTCCGCCAGCCCCATGCCGTAGGCGGACATCACGCCCGCCAGTGCATGCACGAACACGCTCTTCATGCCCAGCGCATCGGCCACGAGGCACGCGTGCTGCCCGCCCGCGCCGCCAAAGCTGGTGAGGGTGTATTCGGTCACGTCGTGCCCGCGCTGCACCGAGATCTGCTTGATCGCATTGGCCATGTTCCCCACCGCGATGCGGATGAAGCCATCGGCCACTTCCTCTGGCGTGGGCACGCGCCCGGTGGCCGCGCCTATCTCCTGCGCCAGGGCGACGAACCTGGTGCGCACGATCTCGGCGTCCAGGCGCTGGTTGGCGCCTGGACCGAACAGCTGGGGAAAGTGCGCGGGCTGGATCTTGCCGAGCATGACGTTACAGTCGGTGACGGTCAGGGGGCCGCCGCGCCGATAGCTGGCCGGGCCGGGATTGGCGCCGGCGCTGTCCGGCCCCACCCGATAGCGGCTGCCGTCGAAATGCAGCACCGAGCCGCCGCCCGCCGCCACCGTGTGAATGCTCATCATGGGGGCGCGCACGCGCACGCCCGCCACCAGGGTATCGAACACGCGCTCGTATTCGCCCGAGTAGTGCGATACGTCGGTGGAGGTGCCGCCCATGTCGAAGCCGATCACGCGCTCGAAGCCGGCCTGCTGGCTGGCGCGCACCATGCCGACGATGCCGCCGGCCGGGCCGGACAGGATGCTGTCCTTGCCCTGGAAGGAGCGCGCGTCGGTCAGCCCGCCGTTGGACTGCATGAACTGCAGGTTCACGTCCGGCATCTCGCCGGCCACCTGGTCGACGTAGCGGCGCAGGATGGGCGACAGGTATGCGTCCACCACGGTGGTGTCGCCGCGCGCGACCAGCTTCATCATGGGGCTGACCTGATGCGACACCGAGACCTGGGTAAAGCCGATCTCGCGCGCGATCTCGGCGGCCTACTCTTCGTGGGCGGTGTAGCGGTAGCCGTGCATGAAGACGATGGCCAGCGAGCGCAAGCCCTGGTCGTACAGCGCCTGCAGGGCGGTGCGGGTGGCGGGCGCATCCAGCGGAGTCACCACCTCGCCGTGGGCGCCCACCCGCTCGTCGATCTCCACCACGCGCGCGTACAGGAGCTCGGGCAGCACGATGTGGCGGTCGAACAGGCGTGGACGGTTTTGGTAAGCTATGCGCAGCGCATCGCGAAAGCCGCGCGTGATCGCCAGCGCGGTCGCTTCGCCCGTGCGCTCGAGCAGCGCATTGGTGGCCACGGTGGTGCCCATCTTGACCGCTTCGATGCGCTCGACGGGGATGGGCTGGTCGGCGTCCAACGCAAGCAGGCGGCGAATGCCGGCAATGGCGGCGTCGCGGTAATGTTCGGGGTTCTCGGAGAGCAGCTTGTGGGTGACCAGTTGGCCGTCTGGCCGGCGCGCTACGATGTCCGTGAATGTACCGCCCCGATCAATCCAGAATTGCCAATCCATGTGTGTCCCTAAGCTGAGTTTGGTAATGTTGTTATTGCGACCATACTTTGGCGCGTGCGCATTGTAGCGACATTGAGTCAAAAATGGCGCAGGAATGCTCAAAAATGGACCTTTCATGACCAAAAACCTGT
>JBKHWY010000311.1:0-5785 GCA_046566285.1 Gammaproteobacteria bacterium
GGTTGTACAGCTTGCGATGGCTGTCCACGTAGGTGTAGTTGAACTGCATGCCGATGCCGGACATCCAGCCAGGCAGCTTGTCGAAGTAGTGCTGGAAGGCCAGTTCCACCCCACGCGCCGTTCCCTTGGCGCCGTTGACCGGCGAGGTGACGACGAAGTCGTACAGCTTGCCGTTCACGTCCGGCAGCTGGTAGGTCGACAGCTGGTTGATGACGATGTCGCGCAGCTTCTTGTTGAACACTGCCACCGTGAAGGAACTGCCGGCGCTGAAGTAATACTCGGCCGTCAGGTCGATCTGGCGCGAGGTGGTCGGCTTCAGGTAAGGATTGCCCTCGGCATTGCCGTTCAGGTTGACGTTGGTAACGTACACCGTCTTGGTCGCATCGTCACGCACGCCGCTGATGCTCTGTTCCAGGCTGGTGTAACCCTGCAGCTGTTTGAAGTCAGGACGCGACAGGCCGCTTGACACGCCCAAGCGCAGTTGCAACTCCGGGCTGACCTTCATGCGCAGGTTCAGGCTTGGCAAAAAGTTGCTGTACGAGTTCTCGTAGTCGCGCGCCTGGGCGTAGGCCGGGATGTTCGGGATCGGCACGCCCGCCCGTTGGAAGCCCTCGGGCGGCGCTTCCACACGCGGCGTGAACAAGGTGTAGCCCGACGCGCTCATATTGGTGTGCACGTAGCGCACGCCGATGTTGCCGTCGATCGGGTACGTGAGGTTATCCCAGCCGAAACGCAGCTGGGTATAGAAGGCCTTGGACTTTTCGCGCTGGTCGTTCACGCCGAAAGGATCGGTGCCGAAGGTGGCCGCCTTCCATGGCGTGCAATCGGTCCAGCCCTGTTTCGCCTCTTGTTCGGCGCACAGGATGTCGTGGTATTTGTGCAGCGCTTCGTAGCTGCCGGGATAGCCGGTCGCCACCGACACGTCCGGGAACACCAGCGACGGGACGGAGACGCCGCCACCGAAGAAATTCTTAAACTCGTGCAAGTGCGTGTTGCCGGCAAACTTAGGATCGCTCAGCGAGGCCAGCCTGCTGATCCTCCAGCCCACCTCCCATGGCTGGGACACCGATTGCCAGTTATAGCCCGGGTTGGTGTTGGTGTTGAGCGCATCGCGGTCGGTGAAGCGCACCCCGAAGCGCAGGTCGCGCAGCACCGGATGGTCGAACGAGTACTTGACGTCGGCGCGGGCGGCTTTTTCGTTGGCCACGCTTTCGTCGCCGTGCTCCATCGTGAACGCCCAGTAGTAGTTCTTCGGGTCGGCCAGGTAGGCGCGCTGGTCGGCATCGAAAATCAGGTTC
Organism: Gammaproteobacteria bacterium; assembly: GCA_046566285.1. Lineage (GTDB taxonomy): Bacteria > Pseudomonadota > Gammaproteobacteria > Burkholderiales > Burkholderiaceae_D > Telluria_A. Next base: position 1,299 of record JBKHWY010000311.1, read on the forward strand.
GGGCGGTCGCCGGTCAGGTCCAGCGTTTCCTTTTGCATCGTGATGCCGGTGGCGACGGTGGAGTCGAAGCTGCGCGTGCGCGCCTTCACTTTCTGCACGTCGGCCGTGACCGTCCAGGATGGCGACGGACGCCATTCCACGTTCCACGCCATATCGGTGGTGGACGAATTGCGGTCCGCCGTACGGGTGTCGCCACCGAAATTGATGCCGTTCGACAGCGGCGACGTCAGGGTGCCGGTCAGCAGGTTGCCGTTCGGCCCGTAGGTCGAATCGGCGCTCGGCACGATCCGGTACGGTTCGGATTGGGCAAAGATCGCGTTCTCGTCCCACTGCATCTTGTACTTGGACTTGAAGTAGGTGAACGAGCTGCGCAGCTCATTGTTCAGCTTCCACTGCAGGGCGGCGTACTGGCCGTCGCGCTTGCGGTCAAACATCAGGGTGCGCCATTGCGCGCCCTTGGGAATGTAGACGAGCTTGCCGTCGAGCAGGTGCGGATAGTAGGGCTCGACCTGGAAGGCGTCGGTGCGCACCACGCTCTTGGATGAGGCAATATCGACCAGCAGGCCGATTTCGCCGATTCCCGTCTTCCAGCGGTCCGACAGCATGACCGAGCCGCCGGGCGAGGTCTTGCCCTTCTTCAGCGTGGAGTAGGTGGTCTCGGCCGAGGCCCCGAACTTGAAGCCCTTGAAGTCGAAGGGCATGGCGGTGCGCAGGTTAACCAGGCCACCGATCGACCCTTCGATCTGCTCGGCGGAGGGATTCTTGTAGACGTCCACGCCTGCCATCAGTTCGGGCGGGACGTCCTCGAAGTTCAGCGAGCGGCCGCCATTGGCGGAGAAGGAATCGCGCCCGTTCAGTTCGGAGCGGACATAGGTCAGGCCACGGATGGTGACCCCGGATCCTTCCACCGAGTAGTGTTCAGGATCGCCCTTGGACATGGTGCGGTCGATCGACACGCCGACAATGCGCTGCAGCACCTCGGTGACGGAACGATCCGGCAGCTTGCCGATATCGTCCGCCACGATCGAATCGACGATCTCATCGGCGTTCTGCTTGATCTTGGCGGCCGATTGCAGGGCAGCACGCTGTCCCGTTACGACCACGACCGACGCAGCTGAATTGGGTTTGTCTGCTGCGTCCTGGGCCATGGCGGCGCCACTGCAGGCCATGGCAAACTGGGCAACGCCAAGTGCAATGGCGGTTTTTCTGACTTGATTCATGTGTTGACGTCTCCTGTGATTTTCTGTGCCGCTTTATTTTTCAAGGCTGGGAAGCCGTACTGCCATGGGGCCGGGGCTGCAATCGTTGTCAACTACGAGTACGCCGCCGTCCGGGTGAACCACGACCCGGGGCCAATGGTGGCCTGACCGAAAACACACGCCGACTACGGCCATCCCACACCGTATTGGCACCACTGCCTTAATTTATTTTGCAAGGTGGTCTTTTTGCATGCAATTATGAAAATCACCAAGCTCAGGAATGATATTCGGCAAGGTTGCTTGTTCGCTATACGGAGCTGATGTTGGAAGGCATGCCGAAAACGTCACAAGCGCTCGGGCCGGCTGGGCAGGCCGCTTGTCGCGTCCGTGTTGGTCTGATGCGACGCCATCGGGGTCGCGTGTGGTCTACCCCAACGCAGCGCGAAGTGAAATCGTTATAGCGGTATGTATCCGTCCCGGCCTGTCATGACGGGGTGCAGCGGTCCGGCCCGCTTGGTGAAAATCTGACGCTGGGTCGCAACAGATGTTGCTGTGGCCTTAGCACAACGTTCGATTGGCCTGACCAGCGCGGGCCGAAAACGTCATAAGCGCGGCGTGGCAATGCAACGCGCATGCCCTGCCCTGTGTTATAACGTCGGCACTGTTATTCTTAATCCCAAACTACGCAGAAGGCTCATTAATGCCCCATATCCGGATCGAATACTCGCCCAATGTGGGCGAAGGTGCGCAAGTCGATGCGCTCTGCCAGACCATGCTGGCCACCTTGATCGCCATGAAAAATGACCAGGGTATTCCCGTGTTCCCGGCCGCGGGCACACGCGTGCTCGCCTACAAGGCGGACTACGCCGCCGTGGGGCCGGGCGACATGGGACGCGGGTTCGTGTACGTGAATGTGCGGGTGGCGCCGGGACGCAACCGCGAGCTATTGGAAGAGATCGGCCACCGCGTGCAGGGCGCGGTGACCCTGCACTTCCAGCGTAACGCCCCCGACCTGCCCTGCCGTGTGACCATCCATGTGGACGAGGGCCGGCCGATGTTCGAAGCCAAGGGCGAGATCGGCACCGTGCAGTGACCCTCCCCTTGCTTTGAACGTTAGAACTTCTCCCGCGCCGCCGGGCCGTCCAGCGGCTTGATGACGATATTGCGGTAAAACGCTTCCGCCCCTTCCGACTGGATCTCGAACTTGCCGCGCTGGAGCGGCACGGACTTGCCGTCCACCGTCTGGCGCGAGTTGTAAGCCCGCAGCACTTCTTTGCCGTTCACGATGTGGATCAGCGTCGCGCCGTCGGCGATGATCTCCATCGTGTTCCACTGGCCCGACGGCTTTTCCGGATTGCCAAGCTTCAGGATGCGCGCGGCGATATTGTTCTTGAGCGGCAGCTCGGGCGCGTAGCGGAAGAACTTCCAGTCGCCCTGGTGGGCGTCGCCGACGTGGGCATCCACCGTCACGCCGTCCAGGCTGTGGTAATCGCCGCAATCGCCCTCCTGCAGCTGGAATTCATGGCTGCGCATCCAGTGCCCGCTCTGGGCGCCCTGCGGACCGACCGCGAAGTACAGCACGCCGCTGTCGCGCGGCGCATGCTCGCGCGGCGGCCACTTCTTGCTGCCCCACTTGAACTCGAACTTCAGGTGAAAGCGTTCGTACTCGGCGGCCGTGGACAGCCCGCCCCACTCTTCGCCCGAGACCCGGATCATGCCGTCGACCACGGAAAACACCTTCTTCGGGTCATTGTTCACCCCGCGCACGCTGGCGGGCGGGCCGTTGCGGTTGTCCAGCGGCTGCCAGCTGACATAGCTGCTCCAGCCCGACAAATCCTTGCCATTGAAAAGCGGGGTCCAGCCGGTGGCCCCGGCAGCGGCGAGCGGCGCCGCCAGGGCCAGCGCCGCGCCCAGGATGCCCATGCGGGCGACATGCGAAAGGTTCATAGAGCTCCGAGATCGATGCGTGAGAGGTAGGCCATGTGACATGAGCCACATGGCGCATGCAATCTAGCATGTGCCGCCAGCCCGCCGATATCAGATTTTCCGCACCGGGAATAAACATGGCCGGAATTCCAGCTTGCCGAATTCCTTATAAATTTTTCCGAATTTTTATCACTTCCCAACATTTCCGGGTGCTACTATCGTCGCGTCACTCAAACGGGGCACGGCAGCAATGAGCACAATGATGATCGGGATGGGCATGGTGGTGGCGCAAAGCGCCGGGACGGGCGCTCAAGACAAGCCTGACACGCCCTCCAACGCAGTTGCATCGCAGAAGGATTGTGCTAATTTTTTCACCCTGCACGGCATCTCTCCGCCCAGCTCGTTGTTCGATGCGCTGTCGGACACCTATTACTTCGCCAAGAACCGCGCCGGCCAGTTCGTCTGGGGTAACCGGCTGCTGCAGGAAAAGCACGACCTGGCCCATGTGGCGGACATCATCGGCAAGACCGACCATGATTTCTTTCGGCGCGATATCGCCGACCGCATCCGCGCCGACGACGTCTCCGTCATGGAAAACGGCGTCACCGTCAAGAACAAGCTGGAAGTGATCGGTGGCGAGAATGGCGAATTGACCTGGCTGTTCACCACCAAGGCGCCGATCCGCAACCAGCGCGGCGACATCGTCGGCATCGAAGGCTTCTCGCGCGACGCCCAGCGCTCGCAGGACATCATCGCCCCCTTCCATGAATTCAAGACCTGCATCGAGTACCTGCAGGAGCACCTCATGGAAAACATCAGCATCGATCACCTGGCCAAGCTGTCGTGCATGTCGCTGTCGACCTTCGAGCGCAAGTTCAAGCAGCATTTTTCGCTCACGCCCAAGCAGTACATCCTGCACATGAAGGTGCACGAAGCCTGCCGCCTGCTGCCCGGCGCGCACAGCATCGCGCGGGTCGCGCTGGAGACCGGCTTCGGCGGCCAGAGCTACTTCACCAAGCAGTTCCGCAGCGTGGTGGGCATCACGCCCAAGCAGTACCAGCTATCGGTGGCGGCCGGCCGCGCCCTGGGCACCCGCCGCCCCGGCGCACGCGGCGCGCGCGCGGCCTGACACCAGTTTGTCGCAATACCAGGGCCAGGATCAGGAGCATCAAGGCCCTACCCCGATTGCCTTCTTTGGAGAGGAAGCTATGTTGGAAACAGGAGACCGCGCCAGCCAAGGGCCACAAGAGCCCAGCAGCGCACGCCGCTCCGCCCTGCTGCGTATGGCAGCCGTGTGCGGACTGGCTTTGAGCGGCGACGTGCTCGCCGCGCTGGCCCCGCCCAAGGGCGGGAAGAACGCAG
>JBKHWY010000312.1:0-5759 GCA_046566285.1 Gammaproteobacteria bacterium
ATGGCCAATGCCTACGACAGCGAGATCCGTGCGCAGATCCACCAGAGCGCGGCCGACAAGGGCATCACTCTGCATGAAGGCGTGTACGCGGCTTATCCGGGCCCGAACTTCGAGACCGCCGCCGAGATCCGCGCCTTGACCCGCCTGGGCGCGGACGTGGTGGGCATGTCGGTGGTGCCGGAAGTGATCTCGGCGCGCCATTGCGGCCTGAAGGTGGCCTGCGTGTCCGTCATCACCAACCTCGCCGAGGGCCTGTCGCCGTTCCCGCTGTCGCACGAGCAGACGCTCAAGTACGCGGCCGTCGGCGCCAAGGACCTGATCGTGCTGATCCTCGCTTTCCTTGAACAATTGGCGCGCGTGCCGCGCAGCGCCTGACGGCTTCACAGGGAGACCCTGCCATGTCGCGTGCCTTCATCCTGCTGCTCGATTCCTTCGGCCTGGGCGCGACGCCCGACGCCGCGCGCTATGGCGACGCGGGCGCCAACACCTTCGGCCATATCGCCGCCTGGGCTGCGCGTGAAGGCAAGCCGATGGCGCTGCCCAACCTGGAGAAGCTGGGCCTGGCCGCCGCCGCCCACCTGGCCAGCGGCGAGTGGCCGCAAGGCTTAGCGCTGCGGGACGGCTTCGCGGGCGCATACGGCTGCGCGCGCGAGCGCTCCACCGGCAAGGACACCCAGAGCGGCCACTGGGAGATCGCCGGCGTGCCGGTCGAATTCGACTGGGGTTATTTTCCCCGCACGGTGCCATCCTTCCCGGCGGAGCTCACCGCGCGCCTGCGCGAACAGACCGGTGTGCCGGGTTTTCTGGGCGACTGTCACGCCTCCGGCACCGAGATCATCAACCGCCATGGCGACGAGCATGTCGCCACCGGTAAGCCGATCATCTACACCTCGGCCGACTCGGTGATGCAGATCGCCGCGCACGAACAGCACTTTGGCCTCGAGCGCCTGTACGCCGTGTGCGAAGCGGCTTTTGAGCTGGTCAAGCCGTACAACATCGGCCGCGTGATCGCGCGGCCGTTTGTGGGCGCGGACGGCAACTACAAGCGCACCAGCAACCGGCACGACTACGCGGTGGCGCCGCCCGCGCCCACGCTGCTCGACCATGTGAAGGACGCGGGCGGGGAGGTCATTGGCCTGGGCAAGATCAGCGATATCTTCGCCACCCAGGGCGTCTCGCGCGTGCTCAAGGGCGCCGACAACATGGCCTTGTTCGACCGCTTGCTCGAAGCTACCGGGGAGGCTGGCGAGAAGTCCCTGACCTTCGTGAACTTCGTCGACTTCGACCAGGCGTTCGGTCACCGGCGCGACATCGCCGGCTACTCGAACGCGCTGCACGAGCTGGATGCCCGCCTGCCGGAATTCATCGCGCGCATGCGCCCCGGGGACCTGGCGGTGATCACCGCCGACCACGGGTGCGACCCCAGCTGGAGCGGGTCGGACCACACACGCGAACACATCCCGGTGCTGTTCTTCGGCCCTGGCGTGACGCCGCGCGCGCTGCCCGTGTCCGAGACCTTTTCCGATATCGGCGCCACCATCGCCCGCCACCTGGGCGTGACGCCTCTCGCCAACGGACACAGCCTGCTATGACATCTGCACGCAATGAAGCGCAAGGCCTGGACCTGGGCTGGATCCATCACATCAAGGTCAACCGCAACGCGGCCGACCGGCGCGCGGCCAGCCTGGCCAACCGGCGCACCGTCAAGAAGGAATACCAGGCCGCGTGGCTGATCAAGGCGCTGCAGTGCATCGACCTGACCACGCTGGCCGGCGACGATACGCCCGGTCGCGTCGAGCGCCTGTGCATGAAGGCGCTGCGCCCGCTGCGCGCCGACCTGGTGCAGGCCCTCGGCGTGGACGGTGTCACTGTGGGCGCCGTGTGCGTGTACCACGAGATGATCGCGCCCAGCGTGCAGATTTTGAAAGGGCGCCTGCCGGTGGCGGCCGTGTCCACCGCCTTTCCGGCTGGCCTGGCCAGCCTGGAAACCAAGGTGCGCGAGATCGAACTGTCGGTGGCGGCCGGCGCGCGCGAGATCGACATCGTCATCACGCGCCAGCACGTCCTGCTGGGGAATTGGCAGGCGCTGTACGACGAGATGGTGGCCTACCGCCAGGCCTGCGGCGAAGCGCACGTGAAGGCCATCCTCGCCACGGGCGACCTGGTCACGCTGGAGAACGTGGCCAAGGCCTCGTGGGTGTGCATGCTGGCGGGCGCGGACTTCATCAAGACCTCCACAGGCAAGGAAGGCGTCAACGCCACCATTCCAGTCGCGCTGACGATGGTGCGCGCGATCCGCGACTATCACGAGGAGACAGGCATCCAGGTCGGCTTCAAGCCGGCCGGCGGCGTCTCCACCGCCAAGGCCGCGCTGCAATACCTGACCCTGATGCGCGAGGAACTGGGACGCGAATGGCTGGAGCCCCACCTGTTTCGCATCGGCGCCTCCAGCCTCCTGACGGACATCGAGCGTCAGCTGGATCACTACGTCACCGGGAACTACTCGGCGGCGCACCGGCACGCGCAACCCTGATGCGCAACCCTGACGCGTAACCCTGATTTGGACTGAATCGTCATGCCCACCATTCAAGAGATCCTGCACACCATGGAGTACGGCCCCGCCCCCGAGAGCAGCAAGGAAGCGCTGGCGTGGCTGGACCGGCATGCGCGCCGCTTCGGCCTGTTCATCGATAACGCCTGGACCGAATCTGCCACGACCCCGGCCGCCACCTTTGCCACCGCCAACCCGGCCGACGGCAGTGAACTGGCGCAGGTGACCCAGGCCAGCAGCGATGACGTGGACCGCGCCGTGGCCGCCGCACGGCGCGCCCAGCCGGGCTGGGTGGCGCTGGGCGGGCATGGCCGCGCACGGGTGCTGTACGCGCTGGCGCGCCAGCTGCAGCGCCATGCGCGCCTGTTCGCCGTGCTCGAGACGCTCGACAACGGCAAGACCATCCGCGAAACCCGCGACGCCGACCTGCCGCTGGCGGCGCGCCACTTCTACCATCACGCCGGCTGGGCCCAATTGCTGAGCGAGGAATTCCCCGAACACCGCGCCATCGGCGTGGTGGGGCAGATCGTGCCGTGGAACTTCCCCTTGCTGATGCTGGCCTGGAAGATCGCCCCGGCCCTGGCGGCCGGGAACACGGTGGTGTTCAAGCCGGCCGAGTTCACGCCCTTGACCGCCTTGCTGTTCGCCGAAGTGTGCCAGCAGGCGGGCGTGCCGGCAGGCGTGGTCAACATCGTCACCGGCGACGGCGCCGTGGGCGAAGCCATCGTCAACCATCCCGGCATCGACAAGCTGGCCTTCACCGGATCGACCGAAGTGGGCCGCATCATCCGGCGCGCCACGGCCGGCACCGGCAAGAAGCTGTCGCTGGAACTGGGCGGCAAGTCGCCCTTCATCGTGTTCGAGGATGCCGACCAGGACGCGGCCATCGAAGGCATCATCGACTCGATCTACTTCAACCAGGGCCAGGTCTGCTGCGCCGGCTCGCGCCTTTTGGTGCAGGAATCGATCGAACAGCGCTTCCTCGCGCGGCTTAAACACCGCATGGCCAACCTGCGCCTGGGTTCTCCGCTGGACAAGTCGATGGACATCGGCGCGCTGGTCGATCCGATCCAGCGCCGCCGCATTGAGGAACTGGTCGAGTCGGCGCGCAGCGAAGGCTGCGACATTTACCAGCCGCAGTGCGAGCTGCCCGCCACCGGGTCCTGGTTCGCGCCCACCCTGATCACGGGCGCGTCCACGTCCGCCGGCATCGCGCAGACCGAGGTGTTCGGCCCGGTGCTGGTGGCGATGAGCTTTCGCACCCCGGGCGAAGCGGTCCAGCTGGCCAACAACACCGTGTATGGCCTGGCCGCCTGCGTGTGGTCCGAGTCGATCAGCCTGGCGCTCGACGTGGCGCCCCAGCTCAAGGCCGGCGTCGTGTGGATCAACACGGCCAACCAGTTCGACGCGGCCTGCGGCTTCGGCGGCTACAAGGAATCGGGCTACGGCCGCGAGGGCGGGCGCGAAGGCATGCTGGAATACCTGATCCCGCTGGCCGAGGATGCCCGCCCGGATGCGCCGCTGCTGCCCGCGCGCGGCGAGGTCAAGACCGCGCAGGGCGACAACCCGTTCGCCATCGACCGCACCGCCAAGCTGTACATCGGCGGCAAGCAGGCGCGCCCGGACGGCGCCTACAGCCGCGCGATCCTCGGCGCGAACGGAGCGCACCTGGCCGACGTGGGCGAGGGCAACCGCAAGGACATCCGCAACGCCGTCGAAGCGGCGCACAAGGCGTCAAGCTGGGCCAAGGCCAGTGGCCACAACCGCGCCCAGGTGCTGTATTACATTGCCGAGAACCTGGCCGCGCGCGGCGAGGAATTCGCCGCACGATTGGGCGCGATGACCGGCGCCGCCGATCCGCATGCGGAAGTGCAGGCCGCCATCGAGCGCCTGTTTTATTACGCCGCCTGGGCTGACAAGTACGACGGCCTGGTGCACCAGCCGCCCATGCATGGCATCACGGTGGCGCTCAATGAGCCGATCGGCGTGATCGGCATCATCTGCCCGAACGAAGCGCCGCTGCTGGGCTTTGTGTCGCTGGTGGCGCCCGCGCTGGCGCTCGGTAACCGCGTGATTGCGGTGCCGTCCGAAGCGCATCCGCTGGCGGCCACCGACCTGTACCAGGTGCTCGATACCTCGGACCTCCCGGGCGGCGCACTCAATATCGTCACCGGTAACGCGGATGAACTGGCCCGTACGCTGGCCTCGCACGCGGACGTGGACGCCGTATGGCGTCATGACGGTTCGGCGGAGGGCTGCGCGGAAGTCGAGCGCCTGTCCGCCGCCTCCTTGAAGCGCACCTGGACGGGCGGCGCCAAAGGGCGTGACTGGTTCGATCCGCGCCAGGCGGCCGGGCGCACCGTGCTGGCCCATGCGAGTCAGGTCAAGAATATCTGGATACCCTACGGCGTATAGAAAGACGACCCATGTTCCTGACCCAGGAAATCATCCGCAAGAAGCGCGACGGCGGCGTCCTCGCCAATGACGAGATCAAGTTCTTCGTCAACGGAATCGTCGATGGCAGCGTCACCGAAGGCCAGATCGCCGCGCTGGCGATGGCCGTGTACTTCCGCGACATGAACATGGACGAGCGCGTGGCCTTCACGCTGGCCATGCGCGACTCCGGCCAGGTGCTCGAATGGCGCTCGCTGGACCTCCCCGGCCCGGTGCTGGACAAGCACTCCACCGGCGGCGTGGGCGACGTGGTGTCGCTGATGCTGGGGCCGATGATCGCGGCCTGCGGCGGCTTCGTGCCGATGATCTTGGGCCGTGGCCTCGGCCACACCGGCGGCACGCTCGACAAGTTCGATTCGATTCCCGGCTACTGCACCGTGCCCGACCCCGAGCGCTTTCGCGCCGTGGTCAAGGACGTGGGCGTGGCCATCATCGGCCAGACCGCCCAGCTGGCGCCGGCCGACAAGCGCTTCTACAGCATCCGCGACACCACCGCCACGGTGGAATCGGTGGCGATGATCACCGGCTCGATCCTGTCGAAAAAGCTCTCGGCCGGGCTCGATGCGCTGGTGATGGACGTGAAGGTCGGCTCGGGCGCCTTCATGCCGACCTTTGAGAAGTCCGTGGAGCTGGCCACCAGTATCGTCAACGTGGGCAATGGCGCCGGCACGCGCACGTCGGCCCTGCTGACCGAGATGAACGAATCGCTCGGCCCGGTGGCGGGCAATGCGCTGGAAGTGCGCCTGGCGATGGA
>JBKHWY010000313.1:0-5746 GCA_046566285.1 Gammaproteobacteria bacterium
CGCCATGGATCCTGGCCTTCGCCAGGATGACGGTGCTGACGTTAACACATAGGTATTACGGCACAGGCATCTCACGCATCTCACCCGTGCGCATGCGCATGCTCATGGTCATGCTCATGCCGATGCAGCGCGCAATCATGCACCGTCGTGCCTTGCTCCACCTGCAGCGTGCAGTGATGGATGCCATGCTTGTCCTTCAGCTGCGCGACGATCCGATCGACCTCCTGGTCGCCCGGATACCCGCCTGGCATCACCAGGTGCGCCGTCAGCGCAGTCTCGGTGGTGCTCATCGCCCAGATGTGCACGTCATGAATCTCCGACACCCCCGGCTGCTGGCGCAGGAAGGTCTTGACCTCGCTTGAATCCACGTTCACCGGCACGCCGGCCAGTGCCATGCGTACCGATTCCTTCAGCAGCGACCAGGTTCCACCCAGGATCACCAGCACGATGACGAGACTGACGGCCGGGTCGAGCCAGGTCCAGCCGGTGACCATGATCGCCACGCCCGACACCACCACGCCCAGCGAGATCGCGGCGTCGGCCGCCATGTGTTGGTAGGCGCCGCGCACGTTGATGTCGTCCTTGCTGCCGGCCATGAACAGCCAGGCCGAAAACCCGTTCACCAGCACGCCGATCGCGGCCACGATGGACACGGTCTTGCCGGCCACGTCCGCCTGGGTGCTCAGCCGGTGCACGGCTTCCCAGCCGATCGCGCCGCAGGCCAGCATCAGCAGCAGGGCGTTGGCCAGCGCCGCCAGGATCGAGGTGCCGCGCAGCCCGTAGGTGTAGCGTTTGTTCGGTTCGCTCCTGGCGAGCAGCGCCGCGCCGAAGGCCAGCAACAGGCCCAGCACGTCGGACAGGTTGTGGCCGGCGTCGGCCATCAGCGCCGTCGAATTGGCGATGAAGCCGTAGCCGAATTCGACCGCGACAAAAATCGCGTTCAGGGCAATGGCGAGTACGAAGGCGCGGGTGTTGCCGTTCGGGTCCACATGATGGTGGTGATGGTGACCGTGTCCATGGTCGTGGTCATGATGATGATGCTGGCTCATGGGTGTTCAGTATTCGTCTAGGGTTTCTGCATCTCGGCCTGGATGGCATTGCGGGTTTTCGCATCCAGCTTGGCGATGATCTTGTTCAGTTTCTCGGCGTTCTGCAGCGCCAGCGCCTGTTCGCCCGTCAGTTCGCGCGCGACCACGACGCTCGCCGGCACGGGCGGCGGGCGGAACCACAGCGCCTGACCGATCAGCACCAGCGCCGCGCCCAGCACGGCCGCCAGGGCCGCGGCCTTGATCATGCCCGATTCGGGCGCGGGCCGTGCGACGCCGCCCGCTTGTCCGGACGGCGCGGCTGGCAAGGCAGGCAAGGGCTGGCCGGTGGCCGCCAGCGCCAGCTGCGCGCTGGCCGCGTCGATGCGCGCCACGTGGCGCTCGACCGCTTCTTCCAGCACGGCTTCGTTCAAGGCCACCAGCGCGAAAACGGGATCGTCGACGTCGATCTTGACGCCGGTCTTTTCAAACACCAGGGTGCGCAGCTTGTGCTGGTCCATCGCTTACCACTGCACTTTGTCGAGTTGTTCGAACAGGTCGCGGAACACGACCTTGATGCGCTGCTTTTCCATCACGTTGAACTTGTCGCTGGTGCGCACTTCCTCGGCCGTCATGCGCGCGATGTTCATGCGCTTGATGTCGGCCCCGAAGGTGTCGGCGTTGCGCTGGGCCAGCACCACGCGGCCGATCACGCGGCTGGCATGGTCGGCGTAGGTCTGCGACTCGGTGAACTGCTTGCCGGCGGCCGACTGCAACAGGCCGAAGTGCTGGTTTTCCCACAGCACCAGCGGCACGTCGGTGGACTTGGCCGTCGACACGAAGCCCATGGCCGTGTCGTGCAGGGTGTCGCCGCCGCCCACGATGGTGTGGATGTAGACCTTGCGCCCGGATTCCTTGAGCAGGTCGAAGCAGTCGTTCTCCAGCAGGTAGCCCATCAGCGGGGAAAAGGTATTGGCGCCGTTGTCGACCACGCAATTGCCTTCGTCTTCCAGCAGGTCGATCATCAGGGCGTCGAAGCGCTTGGGATCGATGGTGCGGCTGTCGGTCATCACCGGCACGTGCTTGACGTTCATCGCCTTGTAGCGCGAGAAGGTGGCGTTTTCCTGGTCGGTGTCGTAACAGCGCAGCGGCTTCTCATCCTTCCCCGCAAGCCATTGCGCAAGGATGGTCGAGACCAGCGTCTTGCCGATGCCGCCCTTGCCCTGCAGGATGAAGTGAACCGTGTTGTGCATCGAAAAGCTCCCGATCGTTCAATATTGGTGGAGTGCGGATTAATCATGGCACTCAGTCATGGCACTGGCCGGCGCCGCGGTCGGCGTCCGGGCCGTTCGGGAAGCCATCGTAACTTGCTTCCAAAAACTCCCAAGTGTATCCCCGTTCGCCCAGCACCAGTTTCAACACCCCCGTGCGGTTGGCGTCGCGCACTTCGCTGTGCGGACGCGGCCAGCGCAGGGGCGTCGTGTAGGCGCCGCCGGTGCCCACCACGAACTGGCGGATGCCGCGCGCGGCGTCGAGCCGGCCGCCGGCGTCCTGCGGCGCGAAGCGCTCGTAGTCGTGGTCGTGGCCCGACAGCACCAGCTCGGCGCCGGCCTGATGCAAGAGTCGCCACACCTCTTGCATCACGGGATTGGAGACATGCCCGCCAGAACTATACAGCGGGTGGTGCCAGTAGGCGAGGGTGCATGTGGCGGGGTTGTCATGCAGTTCACGGCCTAGCCAGTCCAGCTGGCGCGCGGCCGCTTCGCCGCGCAGGTTGCTGTCGAGCGAGATCACGCGCCAGCTGCCCAGCGTGACGGCGTAGTAGCCCATCCCCGCCGCAGCGCCGAAATAGTGGAAATAGCCCGTGGCGCCGGGCGTGTTGTACTCGTGGTTGCCGGCCACCGGGCGGGTGCGGTTCTTGAACGCGCCCCAGGCCGGGTCGTAGCAGTTGGCGAACTCCGACGCGGTGCCGTTGTCGTAGACGTTGTCGCCCAATAGCAACACGGCGGCGCGCGGCGTGCGCGCCAGCTCGGCTTCGACCAGCTGGGCGGTGTCCTCGGCCAGCGCGCGCGAATGGGCGAAGCGGCAGTCGGCGATGTCGCCGGCCGCCAGCACAATGTAGGGCAAGGTCGTGGGCAAGGAAGGCCCGGCCAGCGCCAGTCCCAGCAGTGACGCACCGGCAGCCAAGGCGGCCGGGGCTTACTCGATGATGCGCAGCAGACCCTGCAGGGCGTGCCGCACCGTTTGCTCGCGCACCGCCTGGCGGTCGCCGGAAAACACCAGCCGCTCGGTGTGCACATGGTCGCCGCGCGCCCAGCCGAAGCATACGGTGCCGACCGGCTTGCCGGGCACGGCGCCAGTGGGGCCGGCGATGCCGGTGGTGGACACGGCCACGTGCGCATTGCTGTTGGCCAGCGCGCCCTGGGCCATGGCGGCGGCCACCTCTTCGCTCACGCTGCCCAGCTGGGCGATCAGCGCGCCGGACACGTCCAGCAGATCGGTCTTGGAGCTGTTCGAGTAGGTCACGAAGCCGCAATCGAACCAGCCGGTCGAGCCGGCGATTTCGGTGATGGCCTGGGAAATGCCGCCGCCCGTGCAGGATTCGGCGGTGGCCAGCAGCAGACCCTTGTCGGAAAGAGCGTGGCCGACTTTGGCGGCCAGATCGATGATGTCGTTCGTCACGTGATGTCTCCTTGGTCGGGTCGTCGTTTAAACGTCATAGTGCAAGCCGATCCGGCGGCCTGGAGCCTCGGCCGGCTCGACAGGGTGCCCTGTCGATTGTACTGTACCACTGTGGGCCGGCGACGGCGCGCTGTTTTACGCTGGCGCTCACGCAGCCGTGCACGCCGGCGCCATCCGTGCGCCATGCGGTTGTTGCCTACTGATATCCTGAGTCATGGCCCCAACAAGGTGCGGTTTTTAGCCGGATACAACCCATGAACGATGCCATCCGCCTGTGTGCCAGGGACGCCGCCAGCGCGCGCCGGGACAGGCTTATCCGGCAGGCGTGCTCTACAATGGGGAGGCTGCGGTGAAGGGCCGTCCGTTGCGCCAGAAGATGCTGACGGTGGTGATGCTCACCACCCTGGCGGCGCTGGTGGTATCGATCGGCGCGGTGATCGCCTACGACCTGCGCGGCTACCATCGCGCGGTGCTGGGCGACATGGCCACGCAGGCCGAACTGCTCGGCCACATGACTTCGGCCGCGCTGAGCTTTGAAGACCGCCGCCTGGCCATCGAGAACCTGGCTTCCCTGCGCATCCGCCCCACCGTGCGCGCGGCCGCCATCTACAACGCCGGCGGGGTGCTGTTCGCCACCTACGTGGCGCCGGGCGAACGGGCCGACATTCCCCCGCGTCCGGAACCGGACAGCGTGCAGGTGCTCGGCAACGACCTGGAAATCTACCGCCGCATCGTCGAGCATGGCGAATTCCTCGGCACCGTGTATCTGCGCGCCGAATATGTGCTGGTGCAGCGCGCGCTCGACTACCTCAGCATCGCCGCCGGCGTGATCGCCGTGGCCATGCTGGTGGCTTATCTCATCACGCGCCGGCTGGGCTCCATCATCACCGCGCCCATCGTGGACATCTCCGACATCGCCCACCGCGTGATCGCTTCGCGCGACTATTCCCAGCGGGCCGAGCGCATCAGCGACGACGAGGCGGGCGAACTGGTCGATTCCTTCAACACCATGCTGACCGAAATCGAGCAGCGCACGCGCGAGCTGGAAGCGTCGAACGCGGAGATCGCCGGCGCGCGCCTGGAAGTGATGCGCCTGAACGAGCAGCTCGAGCAGCGCGTGCATGAGCGCACCATGCAGCTCGAACTCACCAACGCCGAACTCGAACTGGCGATGGAAACGGCCAAGAAGGCCAACCAGGCCAAGTCGGCCTTCCTGTCCTCGATGAGCCACGAGCTGCGCACACCCCTCAACGCCGTGCTGGGCTTCGCGCAGATTCTCAGTTCCGACGCGCTGCCCGCCACCAGCGAGCAGAAAAAGCAGTTCGCCGGCCATATCCTGAAGTCCGGGCGCCACCTGCTCACCCTCATCAACGAGATCCTCGACCTGGCCAAGGTGGAGTCGGGCGCGGTCACGCTCTCGCTCGAACCGGTGGCGCTGGACGACATCCTGGTCGAGTGCCGCAGCATGACCGAACCGCTGGCCGAGCAGCGCTCGATCCGCGTGCTGTTCCCGCAGACCACCGGCGTGGTGGTGATGGCCGACCGCACCCGCCTGAAGCAGGTGCTGCTCAACCTGCTGTCGAACGCCATCAAGTACAACCGCGAACACGGCGCCGTGGTGCTGGCCTGCACGCTGGACGACAAGGAAGTGCGCATCTCGATCCAGGACACGGGCCTGGGCCTGCGCCCCGACCAGGTGGCCAACCTGTTCCTGCCGTTCAACCGGCTGGGCCAGGAGAATGGCGCGGAGGAGGGCACCGGCATTGGCCTGGTGGTCACGCGCCGCCTGGTCGAACTGATGGGCGGAGCCATCCACGTCACCAGCAGCGCCGGCGTGGGCAGCGTGTTTTCCATCACCATGCCGACCACCGCGCCGCTGGGCTCGCCTGCCGATGCGGCCCAGGCGCCCAGCGAAGCGGTGGAAAGCCCGGCCCACGAAGCCACCCACACGCTGCTGTACGTGGAAGACAATCCGGCCAACCTGCGCCTGGTGGAAGACATCGTCAGCTTCCGGCCCGACCTCAAGCTGATCTCGGCCC
>JBKHWY010000314.1:0-5472 GCA_046566285.1 Gammaproteobacteria bacterium
ACGCTAAGTACCGTCGCCAGCAGCGTTTGAAGACCCTAGACGGCCTATTCGATCGCGTAGCTGAACTGCCCCTCCTCCGTCGCCGTCACGCTGATCTTCGAGATCGACGATCCTTCCGCCATCTTCGCCAGCACCGATTCCGCCACCTCCGGCAGCAGCGTGCCGTTGAGGATGTTGTCCACGTTGCGGGCGCCCGAATCGACTTCGGTGCAGCGCGCCAGCACCGCCTCCACCAGCGCCTCGTCGTAGCTGAACTCGGCCTTGTGGTTGACGGCGATGCGCTGGGCGATCTTCTTCAGTTTCAGTTCGATGATCTGGGCCAGCACGTCGTCGCCCAGCGGGTAGTACGGAATCACCTTCAGGCGGCCCAGGAAGGCCGGCTTGAACTGCTTCATCAGCTGCGGACGGATCACCTCTTCCAGCGCGTCCGGCGCCGGCATCTCTTCCTCGCTCTTGTTCAGGCAGGCCTGCATCATCTGGCTCGAACCCACGTTGGAGGTCAGGATGATGATGGTGTTCTTGAAGTCGATCTCGCGCCCTTCGGCGTCATCCATCACGCCCTTGTCGAACACCTGGAAGAACAGCTCCATCACGTCCGGGTGGGCCTTTTCCACTTCATCGAGCAGCACGACGCTGTACGGATTGCGGCGCACGGCTTCGGTCAGCACGCCGCCTTCGCCATAGCCGACGTAGCCCGGCGGCGAGCCTTTCAGGCCGGAGACGCTGTGGGCTTCCTGGTATTCGCTCATGTTGATGGTGATGAGCTTGCGCTCGCCGCCATACAGCACGTCGGCCAGCGCCAGCGCGGTCTCGGTCTTGCCCACGCCCGAGGGGCCGACGAACAGGAACACGCCCTTCGGCTTGTTGGGGTCGTCCAGGTTGGCGCGCGAGGTGCGCACGCGCTGGGCCACCGCTTCGATGGCATGCGGCTGGCCGATCACGCGCTCTTCCAGCAGGTCCTTCAAATTCAATACCGTCTTGATCTCGTCCTTGACCATTTTCCCCAGCGGGATGCCGGTCCAGCCGGCGACGATCTCCGCCACCACGTGACCATCGACCTGCACCGGCACCATCGGCGTTTCGCCCTGCAGCGCGCGCAGCTCGGCCACCAGGCCCTGCACGTCGCGCCCGGCGGCACCTTCCTTGTCAGCGCCCTCTTCCAGCGAACGGCGCTCTTCCATGATCTGGGCGGTGAGCGCCTTTTCCTGTTCCCAGCGCGCCGACAGCGCGGCGTGCTGCTCGGAAGCGGCCGTGCGCTCGGCTTCCAGCTCGGCCAGGCGCGCGGCGTGCGCGCCGCCCGAAGCCTGCTCGCGCTGCAGCGCACCCGCTTCGGCGGCAATGCGTTCGAGCTTGCGCGTCAGGTTTTCCAGCAGAGCCGGGGTGGCGTTCTGGCCCAGCGCCACCTTGGCGCAGGCGGTGTCCAGCACCGAGATCGCCTTGTCCGGCAGCTGGCGGCCCATGATGTAGCGATGCGACAGGCGTACCGCTTCGGTAATGGCTTCGTCGAACACGCGCACGCCGAAGTGCTTCTCCATCAGCGGCGCCATCCCGCGCAGCATGGCGCAGGCCAGCTCCTCGCTGGGTTCTTCCACCTTGATGACCTGGAAGCGGCGCGCCAGCGCGGCATCCTTTTCAAAATACTTCTTGTATTCGCCCCAGGTGGTGGCGGCGATCGTGCGCAGCTCGCCCCGGGCCAGCGCGGGCTTGAGCAGATTGGCCGCGTCGTTCTGGCCGGCCTGACCGCCGGCGCCGATCATCGTGTGCGCTTCGTCGATGAAGAGGATGATCGCGTGCGGGCTCTTTTTCACTTCGTCGATGACGTTCTTCAGGCGATTCTCGAATTCGCCCTTGACCGACGCCCCCGCCTGCAGCAGGCCCATGTCCAGGGTGTGGATCTCCACGCCTTTCAGCACGTCCGGCACGTCGCCCTGCGCGATGCGCAGCGCCAGCCCTTCCACCACGGCGGTCTTGCCCACGCCCGCTTCACCGGTCAGGATCGGGTTGTTCTGGCGCCGGCGCATCAGGATGTCGATGGCCTGGCGGATTTCGGTATCGCGTCCGATCACGGGATCGACCTTGCCGTCGCGCGCGCGCTGGGTCAGGTTGGTGGTGAACTGGTCGAGCGCGGGCGTCTTGGACGCGCCGCCGGCGGCCAGTTCGCCCACCGGGTCGGCGCCCTGGCTGGCCCCTTCCGCACTGGCGCGGGTGACGACCACGGCTTCCTGCGAGCCGGCGGCGATCTTGTCGAGGTTATGCTTGATCTGGTCCAGGTCGAATTTGTCGAACAGCTTCGAGCCGCGGTAGGCCAGCTGGGCCAGTTCGGGGTCGGTCAGCAGCGCTTGCAGCAGGTGGCCGGAACGGATCTCGGCCGGGCCTTCGGCGGGAATGTCGAGGGAGGCGATCAGCCAGGCATGCTCGAACAGCTTGGGCAGGCGCGCGGAAAACACCGGGGTGCGCGAATTGCCGGTTTTCAGGCGCCCGATCTCGGCCTGCAGGTCCGCTTCCAGCATGCCCGGACTGATGCCGCACTGGCGCGCGATCACGGCAAAGTCGCTCTTGGGCTGCTCGAGCAGCGCCAGGAACAGGTGTTCGAGGTCCACCTCGTACTGGCCGAGCGAGACGCAGATACTGGCCGCGCGGGTAGCGGCGGTGCGGCTGGTTTCGTTCAGTTTGCCGATCAGCGTCTTCAGGTTGATGCTCATTTATTCAATCCCCTTGTTGTTGTCGTGTCGCTCGGGTCAGCACTCAAAGCGCATGGATGTAGTAACGCACATCGCTGCGGTCCTGCTGCTGCCCGCCCGTCAAAAGAAAAGTGTCCCAGCCCAGCCGTCCGCCCTTGCGCGGTTCGGTCAGCGCGGCGCCCTGCACGTCGGCGCCGTGCAGCACCAGCTGCACTTCATATTCAAGCGTGACGCCGGTGAACATGGTCAGCATGCTCGCAAGCGCTTTGGCGGCAGTGCCCCCGGGGAGGAAGGCTTCGAAGCGGGCACGCCGCAGCGGCCCCACCACGATGCGCATGCGCAGGTCGCGCTGCCACACGCGCGCGCCGGACATGGCGCCGCCGCCCAGCACGGCGTTGGCCATCCCCAGGCTGGTCTGCTGGGTGGCCGGCATGTCGTACCAGCAGCCGATGAATTGTTCGGTCTTGATGTCGGCGCCGAAGTACTCGGACAGCACGCGCGCGATCTGCACGGCGGACGCGGGCCGGTGGCGCAGGCTGGCGGCGAAGTAGCCCATCGATTCGTCCAGCACCTCGCCGCCCTGCTCGTCCGACAGGCGGCGCCGCAGCGACGCGCTGCCCAGGCCCGCCAGCGACAGCAGCAGCGGCAGGAAGCTGTCGCGTCCATCGTTCTGGTACTTCAGCTCCAGCCGGTACTTGCGCCAAGCTTCGTAGAACAGCGCCAGCGAGCGGTTCGAGAAGGTGTCGAGCAGCGCGCGCGGGCCGTCGTCCTTCTCGTACAGGGCGTGGGCGGCGACGCGCTCGGTGTAGTGGGCCGGCAGCGCGCCGTTGGAGCCCAGGAGTCCCATGAAAGTCGGGGTGATGCGCACATAGCGCAGCGTGGCGTTGGCCAGCGCCTCGCCCAGCGCGCGGCTGTCGCGCGGCACATCGCGCGGCTCCGGCTGCAGGCTTTCGATTTCGCTGGCCGGGTAAGCGAGCGAAGTGGAATTCTGGAAGCGCAGGAAGTTGGCCACCGCGCCCTGGTGCACGTCGCCGTGGCGCTTCAACCATAGCTCGAGCATGCGCACGGCCTGGAAGAACTCAAAGCGGTGCGGCTGCTCGAACAGGCGTTCGATTACAGCAGGCTCAAATCGCCGCTTCGTGGGCTGCATTTCAATAGCTCTTCTCCGGATTTGTTCGAGACGATCACCAGCTGGGCGAAGCTGTTGGCATGCACGTACAGGCCCAGGAAGCGCTCGATGATGTGCGTGAACGCGTGGATGCCGCTGCCGACAAACGCTTCCTCGTCGATGGTCAGGCGCACTTCCATGCCGCGCACCAGGCAGGCGAACGGGTTCCCCTGCAGCCAGGCGCTGGTGGGCTTGTGCGCGATGTCGACGATGCCGCCGATCTGGCGCTGCGAGGCGGCCGACCGCGGCAGGTCGTACAGGGCCAGCATCTCGCGGAATGCGTCCAGGCCGCCGTCGGTGAGCGACAGGTGGTTCAACGACAGGTGCGAGATCAGGCGCCAGTGCGCGCCGCGCCCGCGCTCGAAGCGCTGCGAGGGTGTGGGTTTGCGCAGGAAGCTGATGGCGCGGATGCTCGATCCGCCTTCCAGGAACAGGTCGCCGCCACGCTGGCCATAGGTGAGCGCGGCCGGCAGGTCGCGGTTACTGCAGGTCAGTTCCAGGCTCAGGGTATCGGTTTCCACCTCGGCCGGATCGAAGTCGATGTCAACAATGGAGATCTCGGTCTCGTAGCCCGGGCTTTTCTCGGCGATGGTTTCGTCGCGCCGCATGACCCAATAGTGCCCGCTCTTCTCCGGGGTCTGACCGTGCTTGAGCGAATAGAAGGGGCGGAACTGCACCACCGTTTCGCCCTGCGGGGTCTGGCGCACCAGCTTGACCGAATCGATCGAGTGCACTTCGTAGGCATAGGCGCGGCGCGCGTCGGCCAACACCGGATAGCTGGCCGTCGTGTGGGTCAGGCGGATCGGTTCGCCGCGCTGGCGGAACAGGTTGACTACCGGCGTGCAGCCCAGCAGCATGTTGTTGGTCGAGAGCGTGCCCAGCATGCGCGCCGTATTCGAATCGGTGCGCAGGCCTGTCAAGGCCAGGTGCAGCGTGATGGTGCGGGTGCTTGACCCCGCCGCCGCCGTCAGCGCCTTGATGTCGATGTCGATGAAGTTGAACTTCTCGGGGAAGCAGAAGTATTCGGTCAGCAGGCGGTAGGCGCTATGCGAGCGGGCCGAGAAATCGATCAGGGCGTCGTCCTCGTCGAAGCCGACCGGAGAAATCGGAGAACCCGCCAGCGCGCTCCAGCGTCCGTTGTTGTCGGCCTCCACGTACCAGCCCACGGTGCGCATGAAAAGGGCGTCGCGCAGCGCGGCGCAGAACGACGGCTCGCCGTCCAGGAACACGCGCAGCTTGCCCAGGCCCAGCTGCCCGATCGACACCTGCGCCGCCGTGGACGACAGCGTGATGCTGATCGAGGACGTGGCGCCGGCCGGCGCGCGCACGGCTTCGGGCATGTCGATGATGGGGGCGAACGAGGCGTCGGTGAGCGCGACCGGCGCCACCGTCACCGGATAGGCGGTGCGGAAGGTGCAGGCCGCGCCGCGCACGCGCTGGGTGTTGAGCTGGGTGCCGCGCGGGATCTCGCTGGCCGTGGTCAGCTGCGCCACCGCGCCGGCGAAGTCCATGCGCGCGATCGAGCACGAAGGGAAGGGGCGCAGGTAGTGCGGGTACAGCACTTCGAAGAGTGCTTCGGTAAATTCAGGGTAATCGTCGTCCAGGCGCTTGGCGATGCGCGAG
>JBKHWY010000314.1:5482-5745 GCA_046566285.1 Gammaproteobacteria bacterium
CGCAAACGACTCGATCATGCGCTCGATATGCGGGTCTTCGCACACCTCGCCGCCGATCAGCAGGCGGCCGGCGATCTTGGGATAACGCTCGGAGAATTCGCGCGAATAGCGGCGCAGGAACCCCAGCTCGCGTTCGTAATACGGTAGAAGCTGTTCCAAACTTTAGGCTCCGGCCATGGCCGCGCGGCGTGCCTTGGTGATGGTGTAATGCAGGCTCGAAGGCTGGAGTACCGCGTCGAAGTTGACAGGCTCCTGCTGCGAGC
>JBKHWY010000315.1:0-5728 GCA_046566285.1 Gammaproteobacteria bacterium
CGCCGAGCGGGGGAAGCCCAGCATGTCGAGGCCGACGAACTGCGTGGTCTGCGCCAGCAGCGCGCCGGCGATGCCGGCCACCACAGCACCGATGGTGAAGACCGCGCGCAGCCGCGAGTTGACGTCCGCGCCGATGGCCGGCATACGGCGCCCGCCTTCGCGGATGCCGCGCAGGCCCAGGCCGAAGCCGAGGCCCAGGCGCAGGCCGAGGCGGCCGTGGAGCAGACGCACGCGCGGCACATCCTGCTGAAGGTGACGCCGGCCACCAGCGCCGAAGACGCCAAGCGCAAGCTGGCCGACATGAAGGCTAAGCTGGACAGCAAGACTTCCTCGTTCGAGGAACTGGCGCGGCTGTATTCGAACGACGAATCGGGCAAGAAGGGCGGCGACCTGGGCTGGCTGTACCCGGGCGACACCGTGCCCGAGTTCGAGCTGGCGATGAATGCCTTGAAGCCCGGTGAAGTGAGCGGCGTGGTGGAAAGCCCGTACGGCTACCACCTGATCGAAGTATTGGAGCGCAAGACTGACGACCTGTCCAAGGAGCGCCAGCGCAATGCCGCGCGCCAGGTGATCCACGACCGCAAGCTGGAAGAAGCCACCGAAGACTGGCTGCGCCAAGTGCGCGACCGCGCCTACGTCGAATTCCGGGACGATAAATAAAGTGACCCCGGCAAGATGACCCCGGTCCGTCGCCCCACTCTCGCCATCACCACCGGCGAGCCGGCCGGGATCGGACCGGAGATCTCGATCCGCGCGGCCTGGGCGCTGCGCGCGGTGGCCAACTGCGTGCTGATCGGCGACGCGGCGTTTCTGGCCATGACGGCCGACGCCATCGATCCGGCGATCCGCCTGGCGGCCCTGTCCACCCAGGCGCTGCGCAACGGCGGCCTGCCGCACTTCGGGCCTGAGCGCATCGCCGTCGTCGACGTGCCGCTCGCGGCCCATGTCGTGCGCGGCCAGCTCGATGCCGCCAACGGCCGCGCCGTGCTGGCCACGCTGGATGTGGCCATCGAAGGCGTGGGCGCCGGCTGGTTCGACGCCATCGTCACCGCGCCCCTGCAAAAAAGCACCATCAACGACGCCGGCGTGGCGTTTTCCGGCCATACCGAATACCTGGCCGAAAAGACCGCCACCGCCCAGGTGGTGATGATGCTGGCCGGCCCGATGGCGCTGCCGGGTGAGCCCCAGTTGCGGGTGGCGCTGGCCACCACCCACCTGCCGCTCCGCGCCGTGCCGGACGCCATCGATGGCGCGCTCCTGGCGCGGGTGCTGGACATCATCGACGCGGATTTGAAGCGCAAGTTCGGTTTGGCCGCGCCGCGCATCCTGGTCACGGGCCTGAACCCGCACGCGGGCGAAAACGGCTACCTGGGGCGGGAAGAAATCGACATCATCGAACCGGCGCTGGCCGCGGCCCGCGCACGCGGCATCGATGCGCGCGGACCGTATCCGGCCGACACCCTGTTCCAGCCCAAGTACCTGCAGGACGCCGACTGCGTGCTGGCCATGTACCACGACCAGGGTCTGCCGGTGCTCAAGCACGCCACTTTCGGACGGGGCGTGAACATCACCCTCGGCCTGCCCCTGATCCGCACCTCGGTCGACCATGGCACCGCGCTCGACGTGGCCGCGCGGGGACTGGGCCTGGCCGACAGCGGCAGCATGGAGCAGGCTGTCCGCCTCGCGCTCGAGATGGTGGCCGCCCAGCGCCGCACCTGAATCAACCCCTTGAAAGCACCAATGAAACACGTCGCCCGCAAGCGCTTTGGCCAGAACTTCCTGACCGACCAGTACGTCCTCGACCACATCATCGACGCCATCGGCCCGGAGCAGGGCCAGACCATGGTCGAGATCGGGCCGGGCCTGGCGGCGATGACGGAACTGCTGCAAAAGCGCCTGGGCCACATGCATGTGGTGGAGCTGGACCGCGACCTGGTGGTGCGGCTGGAGAAGCGCTTCAAGCCGGAGCAGGTGACGATCCACTCGGGCGACGCGCTCAAGTTCGACTTCGGCAGCATTCCCGTGGCCGAAGGCGGCAAGCTGCGCGTGGTGGGCAACCTTCCCTACAACATCTCCAGCCCCTTGCTGTTCCACCTGGCTGAATTTGCCCACCTGATCGAAGACCAGCACTTCATGCTGCAAAAGGAAGTGGTCGAGCGCATGGTGGCCGAGCCGGGCACCAAGGCCTACGGGCGCCTGTCGGTGATGCTGCAGTGGCGCTACGACATGTCGCTGCTGTTCGTAGTGCCGCCCACCGCCTTCGATCCGCCGCCCCAGGTCGATTCGGCCATCGTGCGCATGATCCCGACCCGGCGCAAGCTGGATGCCGATGCAGCGCGCCTGGAAGCGGTGGTGACCAAGGCGTTCTCGCAGCGCCGCAAGGTGATCCGCAACTGCGTGGCGGGGATGTTCACCGAAGCCCAGCTGGTGGAAGCCGGCATCGATCCGGGCGTGCGGCCGGAAGACGTGGGCATGGAGCAGTATGTGGCGCTGGCCAATCTGGGACGCGCCTCCTGAGCCCATCCGGGCAGCGCGGGCACAATCAGGCCGGCACGTGAATGCGCGCCTTGATGTGCTTGAGGTGGGCGACGATGGTGAAGGTCATGATGACCAGCAGCGACCATGAACTCCACTTCTGCACATGCACGGCCGCCCAGGCGCCCACCTGGTTGGGATAGCGCCACAAGCCGCAGAAGGTGGCGACATTCTCGGCCAGCCAGATGAAAAACCCGATCAGCAAAAACGACACCAGGAGCGGCATGGCGCGCTCGCGGTCGAGCGGACGAAAGGTGACGGTGGTGCGCGCATATAGCCCGAGCGCGCAGGCGGCCAGGTACCAGCGGTAGTCGCCGATGTAGTGGTGGGTGAAGAAGTTGGCGTAGATCGCCGCCGCCATCAGGGCGCCCATCCAGTGGGGCGGATGGTGGCGGATCTTCAGGTCGAAGAAGCGCCAGGCCTGGATGATGTAGCTGCCCACGGCGGCGTACATGAAACCGGAGAACAGCGGCACGCCGAACAGCTTGGTGTAGCCGAAGTCCGGGTAGCTCCATGAGCCGATGTGGCCGGAGGTCTTGAAGACCTCGAGGGCAAAGCCGATCACGTGAAACAGCGAGATCGCCTTCAATTCGTCGAGCGTCTCCAGCCTGGCCCAGACCATCCAGGCCTGGATGCCAAGGGCGGCCAACAGCAGCACGTCATAGCGCGGCACGCCCAGGATGCCGGCGCGCGGCACCAAAAACACGGTGGCAAAGAACAGGCCGGCGAACAGGCAGGCGCGCGCTTCCTTCAAGCCGAAATACCAGAATTCCGTGGCCGCACGGCGCGGGCCCGAGAGGCCGGCGCGCGTGCGCATGTCGAGGAAGTGGGTGTCGAGGGTGCGAAATACCATGGGGTGGCGTGCAATGGTTGAGCTGCCAATGTTGCCACACCCTGAGCGCAGAGCGCTAGCGTCCGCGCGTGGAAGGCGGCCATGGCGTGATCGGCCCCTCGCTGGGCGAGAGCGCCTGCAGGCGCTTGTAGAGCGCGCGCGTCTCCAGCAGGTTCCACACCCGCAGCATGGCTTCGATGGTGTCGAAGGGCTTGGTCAGGAAATCCTTGGCGCCCAGTGACAGCGCGCGCCGCTTGGCTTCGCCGGTGGCGTCAGCCGTGACCACCAGCACGGGTCGGAAATCGTACGGGTCGCCGCGCCGCTTCAAGTGTTCCAGCACGGCGTAGCCGTCCAGTTCCGGCATCATCAAGTCGAGTATCACCAGGTCGGGGTCGAAAGCGGCGTACAACTCGAGCGCCTTGTGCGCATCGGTGGTGCCCACCACGTGCGTCAGCCCTTCGCGCGCCAGCAAGTCTTCCAGCAGGCGCAGGTTGGCTGGCTGGTCGTCGATGACCAGCACGCGCGAGGCCAGCAAATCGTCTTCGTTCATCGCAGTATCCCATCGAGCAGGGCAAAAAATTCCGGCACATGCAGCGGCTTGGCCAGCTGGCCGATGGCGCCCGGGATGGCCTGGCCTCCCAGGGCAACGACCGGCACGCCCGCCAGTGCGGGGTCGGCGCGCCAGTCGGCCAGCAAGGCTCTGCCATCGGCGAGCGCCGCATCGAGCAGCAGGACGCCGGGCGCGTGCTGGCGCGCCAGCGCCCACGCCGCGGCGGCGCTGCGCGCGCTCGCGAGACGCCACTGGGGACGGCGCGCCAGCAGGGCTTCGATCAAGATCAGGCTGGACGCATCGGTGT
Source organism: Gammaproteobacteria bacterium (assembly GCA_046566285.1). Classification (GTDB taxonomy): domain Bacteria; phylum Pseudomonadota; class Gammaproteobacteria; order Burkholderiales; family Burkholderiaceae_D; genus Telluria_A. Next base: position 4,225 of record JBKHWY010000315.1, read on the forward strand.
CCACGCACAGGATGAGCGGACCGGCCTCGGGCTCGACCGGGACCGGCATCGCGCCGGCGGCGGGCAGGGAGGGCGGCGCGGGTGGCGGATCGCTGCGCGCTGCCAGCTCGGTGGGCTGGGGCAGGCGGATGGTGAACACGCTGCCTTGGGCCGGCAGGCTGGCGGCGGCGATGCTGCCGCCCATGGCTTCGACCAGCGAGCGCGACACCGCCAGGCCGAGGCCGACGCCGTCGGCTTTTCCGCGCTCGGCGCCCAGCCGGTCGAAGGGCGTGAACAGGCGCTCGCGCATGTCGTCGGCAATCCCGGCGCCTTCGTCCATGAAGGCGATCGCCACCATGCCATCCTCGGCGCTCACCGACAGGCGCACCTGGCCGTGGCGGGCGTTGTACTTGATCGCGTTCGACAGCAGGTTCAGGACGATCTGCATCAGGCGCTGGCGGTCGGCCAGCACCGTCAGCGCGTGTTCCTCGCCGGGCGCGGGCAGCTGCACCTGGTACTGCGCCGCCAGCGGCTTCAACAGGATGATGGCTTCCTGCAGGACCGGCAGCAGCGCGACCGGTGACGTGGCCAGCGACAGCTGCCCGGACTCGATGCGTCCGACGTCCAGCACATCGTTGATGAGCGCCAGCAGATGCTTGCCCGCGCCGATGATGTGGGCGGCATGCTGCTTGTCGCGGTCGCTGGCGGCGCCATCCTCCAGCAACTGGGCAAAGCCCAGGATGGAGTTCAGCGGCGTGCGCAGTTCGTGGCTGGTACGCGAGAGGAATTCGGTCTTGGCCATGCTGGCCGCTTGCGCCGCCGTGGCGCGGTTGGCCAGCAGGAGACTGGTGCGGTGCAGGCGCTCGGACAGGCGGCCCAGTTCATCGCTGGCCGCGCCGGTTGCGATCAGCGGCTGGTCGTTCACCAGGCGCTCCGCGTTCTCGGCCGCCAGCCGCACGCGGCGCACCACGCGGATGGTAAACAGCAGCATGGCGAGCGCGCCCGACAAGCCCACCACGATGGTGGCGGCGTTCATCAGGAAGTGGCGCCGCAAGGCTTCCTGGACGGCGGCGGTGCGGGCTTCCACCAGCAGCGCCTCGCGCGCGTTCATGACGCCGATGCCGTCGCGCAGCTGGTTGAGAATGTGCCGGCCGGCCTTCAGGCTGGCCTGCAGGTCGCCCGTCCGGCTGCCGTATTGGGCGCGCATCGCCTCCAGGCTGACCAGCTTTTGCCGTACCAGCGGCAGCAGGCGCTCCAGGCGCGCGTGCTGCTCCGGATCGCGCACGTTCGCCTCCAGGCTGGCCATGACGGCCGGCAGCCTCTGGTCCGCGGCGCGGTAGGGGATCAGGAAGTCGTCCTCTCCCGTCAGGAGATAGCCCCGCACGCCGGTCGCCGATTCGGCGATCAGGGTGTGCAAGAGCTGGATATCGCGCTGCACCTGCAGGGTGCGCAGCATTTCGGCGGTGGCATCGGCAGTCTGGCGCTGCAGCCGGTAGCTGGTGGCGACCGACCCCAGCAGCAAAGC
>JBKHWY010000316.1:0-5716 GCA_046566285.1 Gammaproteobacteria bacterium
ACTGGGTCAGTTCGGTGCCGGTCCAGCCGGTCTGGAAGTTACCCCACATGACGCTGGCGCCATTGTCCGGGCGCGCCAGGCGCACGTACAGCTTGCCGGCCGTGGGCGCGTCGTCCACGATGGTGCTGTCGTCGCCGTAGACGGGATAGAAGCGGTCCGGGTCGATGCGGCGCAGCAGGTAGTTGGGGTCCTTGGCGGCGAAGTTGGAGAACAGGTCGCGCAGGGGCTGTTCGCGCGTGTCGGCGCTGGCGGTCAAGAGGTACTCGCCCTTGATCTTGCCCTTCAGGTAGAACGCCGCGCGGCCGTCGATCCAGCTGCTGCTGTCGTAGTGCTGCTCGTCGCCGGTGACGAGCCGGGCCGGCCCGCTGGTGCTGTCGCGCCCAGCGGTGAGATCGGCAACGGCCACATAGAACCAGTCGCGCTCCGCGATGCTGAGGTTGCGGCCGAAGGTGGGACCGGCGCCGTGCGCGTCCAGCAGGGCCACCTGCACCGTGTGCGGCCCGGCGGGCAGCATCTGGCGCAGGGCGAAGCGGCCCTTGGCGTCCATCGGAATCGGCATGCCGAAGGCGACGGCGTGCTGGCCGGGGCCTGCCTGGCCGCTGACGGTGACGGTGCCGCCGGCGGCCGGGATGTTGTGCAGCGCCAGCGTGTTCTCGCCCCAGCCGCTGTTGGGCTGAGCCTGGGGTTGGGCTTGAATCGGCTCGCGGTCGCCCACCACCAGCGGCCGGGCGCGCGTTTCGTCGAAGCGGCCGTTGACGTCAAACACGCGCAAGAGGTAGACCAGCTGGTCCGGCGCCTCGGTCGGGACGGTCCAGGCGATCTCGCCGCCCACCGGCAGCGGCAGGACGGCCAGCGGCGTGGAGCGGGTGTCCTGCCCGGTCGCGAACACGCGCACTTCGGCGCGCCGCAGCCAGAAGGCGTAGTTGGTGTAACTGCCGAAGGTGAGCGCGCGGCCACGCACGGCGGCGCCCTCGCGCGTCCAGACGTTGAGCGCCGGCGAGGCGTTCATCGGATCGTACTTGACCTGCACGTCAGCCTGCTCGAACGCCACGTCGACGCAGCGCTGGCGGTCGGCTTCCGTCTGGTCGCTGTCCGCACCCAGCGGCTTGCCGTCCACGCTGATCGAGAACGGTTGCGCTGCGCCCGGCGCGGGCGCACAGGCGTCACGGTTCACCTGCCGCTCGACCTGGAGGGTGGCGGGCTGCGCGCCCTCCCCGGCCTGGCCGGCGCGGGCTTCTTCAAACCACACCTCGATCTCGGTGCGGCGGTTCTTCGCCATGCCGTCCGGCGTGCGGTTGTCCGCCACCGGTTCCGTGTCGGCGCGGCCGGACACGGCAAACGCGTCGGCCGCCAGGTTCAGGCGCTCCTTCAGGTAGCCGGCCACCGCCAGCGCGCGCGCTTGCGACAGCGCGGCATTGTCGGGATAGACCGGTTTCAGGCGCGCGGCGATGCGCTGGTTGTCCGTATGGCCCACCACGCGGAAGCGCAGCTTGGCCTTGCCAGCCACGCGCGCGACCAGCGCGTCCAGCGTGGCGCGGGCGCGCGGCAGTAGTTCGGCGCGGCCGGAATCGAAGTTGGCGCCATCGAGCGTGTCGCGCAGCGTCACCGTCTGCACGGGCGCGCTGGCCGGCGCCACCGCTTCCAGCATCAGCTGGCGTTCGCGCACCGTCAGGTTCGAAGGCGTTAAAGCCGCAAAGCCGGCTTCGCGCTCGGAGGACGGCGGCATCGGCTGGGCCAGCACCTGGCTGTGGTCGATCATGCGGCCCCGGTCCTGGGCGCTGGCGCAGGCCATGCCGAGGGTGGAGAGCAGCACCACGATGCGCTTTTTGCGCAGGAAAATGGAGCGCTTCATTGCACGCCCTCCTCTTCCACGGCGAGCGCATAAGCCCCGCCCTGCCTGCGCCATCGCTCGGCGATCGCCTCGCGCAGTGCCTGCATGCGGCGGGCCGACAGCGCGCTGTCCGCGCCCTGGCGCAGGGCGATGCGCACCACGGACGGACGCGCCTTCAATTGTTCAATCATCGTATCGAGTTGTTGGTTCCATTGGGGCAGCAGGGTCGCGCTGCCCGGTTCAAAGGCGGTGTCGCCCGCTTCGATGCGCACCACGCGGTGGATCGCCGCGCCGAAATTGAGCTTGGCCAGCTTGCCGCGGGTGATGCGCACGCTGCCCGGGTTCTCGGTGGTGACGCGGTACCCGGACGGCAAGGTGCGCTCGTCGAGCTTCATGACGAAGTTGGCGCCCCGGTCGGCATTGGGAATCTCCGCGCACGGCACGTGGTAGCGCCCTTGCGCATCGGTGGTGATCAAGAGGCCGCGCGGGGTGGCCAGGCGGATGCCCGGCAGCCCGGCTTCGCCTTCATCCTGGACGCCATTGACGTTGGCGTCATCGAACACCTTGCCAATCACGTCCGGGCAGTCGAAGGTGGCGTCGGGCACGATGCGCACGGCCGCCGTGGCCGTGTTGGACACGGGCGCGCCGGTGGCCGGGCTGACGGCCACCGCGCGGTTGACGTACTCGCCATCGCCCACGCCGGCGCCCACGGCCAGGATCAGGGTGTAGGTCGCCTTCTCGTTCGCGGCGAAGCCGCGCGCGGCGAACGACAGGGTGCGGCCGGCCAGCTTCGGCTCGGCCGGCGCGCCGTTCATGCGCGCGCTGCCGGCCTTGTACTGGAAGCCCGGCGGAAGCATGTCCTGCACCACGGTGGCCGGAAGGGCTTGCGCGCGGCTGTTGGTGGCCACGATGGTGTACGGCACCAGGTCGCCGCGCGCCACGTTCACCAGCGGCGTGGTCTTGGCCAACACCAGGCCATCGACGGGGATCGGGTCGATCGGCATGTGGTTGTTCAGGATCGGCGCCGAGCCGCCATTGGTGATGACGAAGCTCTGGTAGTACTGGGTGGTGGGTGCGCCGCCCGCCACCATGCCGACGCAGGCGCCCGGCTTGTGCAGCGGGACCGACAAGGCGGGCGCGCCATCGCTGGCCTGCACCAGCGCCGGGGTTGGGACCAGGCCGACCTTCGGCGTGCCGACGCATGGCGGGATGGTGCTGGACGGCGCCGGCAGGTAGCCCGCCGGGACGCTCACCGCCAGCGCATACACGCCGCTGGGGAAGTCGTTCTGCAGCAGGAACTGGTACATGCCGTCGGCGCCCACCGTCTGCGCCTGCGCGGCCGTGCCGCCCACGAGGTGGGTATTGACGTTGAAGCCGGCCGGGCCGCTGATGGTGACCACCGCGCCCGCCACCGGTTTGCGGGTGACGGCGTCGTACACCACGCCGGCCGGGTCGAGCGGCAGGTTCTGCTCGACCACCGCGTCGCCCGGGTTGAGCGTGAGGTTGTCGATCTGCCCGCCCGTGGGCGCAGCGACACCCTTGCCGCCGCCCGACACCGCCACCGCCGGCATGCGGTTGCCGTCCTTGTTGAAGACGACCGAGAAGCCGCTGCCGGTCGGCAGGCCCGATGCTTCATAACCGGCGCAATGCAGGTTGTCGAACTGGTAGAAGCCCTTGGCATCCGTGCTGGTGGTGCAGATCAGCGCACCCTTCTGGCGCAGTTGCACCGTCCAGTTGGCGAGGCCCTGCTGCGAGCCGTCGGTGGGGCGCACGCGGTCGTGGGTGCGGTCCAGCCATACGTAGCCGTTGACCACGGGGGGCTTCAGGAACGGCACGGCCGTCTCGATGAAGTCGTAGCCCGTGCGGTTCGCCTCCTGCATGACGACGCCGGCGATGCTGTCGCTGTTGCCCACGCCAATCGGCTTGGCGCCATCGAGCTTGCCCGGCGCGCCGGCCGGGATCACGGTCGGGCCATCGTTGACGCCGGCCGGCTGCACTTCAGTGATGCGGTAGCCGGCGGCGTTGCTGGGCGCGAGCGCGTCGAACAGGTAGCGCCCTTCGGTATCGGTGCTGGTGCTGCGTGAGACAGTCGCTCCGCCGGCATCCACGCCGGCCAGCGTGATGGTGACGCCGGCGATGCCGGTGTCGGTGCCTTGCACATACACGCGGCCGCCCAGCTGCACGCCCGCGCCCAGTTCACCGAAGCGATAGCCGGCCAGTTTCTTGCCGGCGCCGACGACGATGCCGGAGATGGCGTCAAGGCCACCGGCCGCCACGGGCTTGGCGCCGATCGCTGCGCCCGGGCTGCCCGCGTCGATGGTGGTGGCGCCGTCGCGGTGCTGGGACGGCTGGATTTCGATCAGCATGTAGCCGGCGCTGTCGCTGGCGGGCACGCTGGTGAACACGAAGCTGCCGTCCGCGCCGCTGGTGGTGGCCAGGTTCACGGCCGCGCCCTTGGCGTCCTTGCCTGACAGGGCGATGCTCACTGCCGCGATGCCGCTCTCCTGCGCATCCTGCTTGCCGTTGCCGTTCTGGTCGAAATACACCACGCCGGACACGGACCCTTGCGAACGCTCGCCGAAGTGGTAGCCCATGGCCTGCACGGTTTCGCCCAGCACGATGCCGGCGATGGTGTCCAGCCCTTTGGCCGCCACCGGTTTGCCGCCTTGCGCCTTGCCGCCGGCCGAGCCGACGCTGGTGATGCCGTCGAGGTAGTCGGCCGGCTGCACTTCGGTGACGCTGTAGCCCTCCGCGTCGCTGGCTTCCAGGTTGTCGAACAGCCAGCTGCCTTCCTTGCCGGTGACGATTTCGCGCGCCAGCAGTTCGCCGCGCGCGGTGCGGCCGGACAGGCGCACGGTCACGTTGGCGATGCCGGTTTCGCCCGCGCCCGGGCGGCCATCGTTGTTCAGGTCCACGAACACGCTGCCGCCGATGGCGCCGCTGGTCGGAATCGGGCGCTCGCCGAATGCATAGCCGGTCGCGTCCACGCCGGCGGCAAGCACAATGGCGCCAATCGTGTTGAATTGAGGGGCGGCGTTAAATTCGCTGTTGTTGACCGTGCCGCCGGCGGTGCCGGCGCTTTCGCGCCCGTCCGCATGCGACGCCGGCTGGGTTTCGGTGAGCACATAAGCGCCCGCCTTCAGGCCCGTGAAACTCCACGCCCCGTTGACGGTGATGGTGCTCATGTCCACCACGCCGCCATCGGCATCCACGCCGGTCAGCTTGACGGTCACGCCGGGGATCAGTTCTTCGCCGCCGTCCACGACGGCGTTGTCGTTCGCGTCCAGGTACACCCGGCCGGCGAGGCTGGCCGGCTTGTCGCGGAAGTCGTAGCCGGTGCCACTCTGGCCTGGCGCCAGCACGATGCCGCTCGCCGCATTGGCGGCGGCGGTGCCGGTGGCCACGCCGCCGACCTTGCCCACCAGGGTGCCGCTGGCGCCGGCAAAGTCGGCCAGGCTGGTGGGTTGCGTTTCGGTGAGGGTGTAGCCCGCCGGGGATGGGCGCAGCTTGGTGAACCCGTAGCTGCCGTCCGCCGCGCTGGTGGTGGTGAGGTTGACGGCCTGGCCCAGGTCGTCGGTGCCGGTGAGGCTGACGGTGATGCCGGCCAGGGCTTCGTCGCCGCCCTGCACGGCGTTGGCATCGACGTCCTTGTAGACGTGGCCGGACAGGGCGCCCGGCGCCAGCTCGGCGAAGTTGTAGCCGGTGTAACTCTTGGTGGCGTCCAGCAGGATGGCATTGAAGGCGTTGGGCGAGGTGAGCGTGGTGGTGCAGCCGGCGCAGTTGCTGCCGGTGCTGAGCTTGCCGTCCAGGTAGGCGTCCAGCGGTGCGCTGGCCTGGCTCTGTTCGGTGAGGCTGTAGCCGCCCGCGCCCGCATTGGGCACGTTG
>JBKHWY010000317.1:0-5713 GCA_046566285.1 Gammaproteobacteria bacterium
AACAGGCGAGCCAAAGGAAAGGCAATGAAGTCGGGCGGCATTTGGTGCGAGGACACCCAGGCGCCATTCGACAGCACGAACACCAGTCCGCGATACACGCTCATGGCCCCGAGCGTGGCCACAATCGGCGGCAACTGCAGGTAGCCGATCAGCCATCCGTTCACCAGGCCTAGTCCGAGGCCGGTGGCGCACGCGGCCAGCATGATCAGCGCGAGCGGCAGGCCTGGGTTGTGCGCGCCCAGCAAAGCGGCCACCATGCCGGATAACGCCAAGTTGGATGCAACCGACAGATCAATGCCGCGCGTGATAATCACAAACATCTGCGTAAGTGCCAGCATCACCAACAGGGTGCCATCGGTAAGCAGGTTGCCCAGACTCGATGCGCTGACAAAGACCGGTGCGCGCATGCCGACCAATCCGATCAGCGCAACGATCAACACCGCCAGCAGCGTTTCACGCTTCTTGAAACCATTCATGCCGCTTCCTCCGCCGCCATTTCGCTGCCCGACGCGGCGGCGCACACGCGTTCAGGCGTGGCTTCCTCGCGCGAAAACACGGTCTTGATATGCCCCTGATGCATGACGACCACCCGGTCCGACAGCCCCAGCACTTCCGGCAATTCGGATGACACCAGAATCACCGACAGGCCACGCGTGACCAATTCGCTGATAAACCGGTGCACGGCCGCTTTCGAGCCGATATCGATGCCCTTGGTGGGCTCATCGAGAATGATGACCTTCGGATCAGTGGCCAGCCATTTGCCCAGCACGACCTTTTGCTGATTCCCGCCCGACAGTTCGGACACGTTCTGCATCAGGTGATGCGCTTTTAATTCCAGCTGTTCGGCGTAATGGCGCGCGGTGGCGCATTCGCGCGCACGCTGGCCGCGCAGGAAGAATCCAATGTTGTCCAGGATCGGCAGCGTCATGTTGTGCATGATCGGCATGCTCAAATGCGCACCCTGGTGCTGGCGGTCTTCCGGCACATAGGCGATGCCATGCGCGATCGCGTCGGCCGGGCAGCCGATCTGCACCGCCTTGCCGGCCAGGGTGACGCGGCCGCGCGCCTGGTCCGACAGGCCAAACAGCGCCTGCATGACTTCCGAGCGGCCCGCGCCCACCAGCCCATAAAAGCCCAGGATTTCTCCCTGGCGCAGCGTAAAGCTGACCTGATCGAATTCGGTCGGATGGCAGAAATTCTCGACCGCCAGCAGGGTTTCGCCCGGTTTCACGTCGGCTTTGGGATAGGCATGGGCGACCGTGCGGCCCACCATCAGCGCCACCAGTTGGGCTTCGCTGATATCGGCCAAGGCTCCGCTAGAGACATATTGGCCGTCGCGCAGGACGGTATAGCTGTCGGCCACTTCGTAGATCTCGTCGAATTTGTGCGAGATGAAAATCACCGCCGTCCCCGCCGCTTTCAGCTGGCGGATAATGCGGTAGAGTTCATGGATTTCGCGTTGCGACAGCGCGGCCGTGGGTTCGTCCATGATGACCACGCGCGCTTCTTGCGACAGCGCGCGCGCGATTTCCACGAAATGGCGCTGCGCCACACTCAGATCCTTGACCCGTGCGCGCACCGGCAGCGCCACTTCCAGCCGTGCAAACAACGCTTCGGCCTGGGCTTCGATACCGGCCCAGTCAATGCGCCTGAAAAACCCGCGCGTGGGCTGGCGGCCGACAAAAATATTTTCGGCCACCGTCAATTCGTCGAACATCACCGTTTCCTGGTGCACGGCCGTGATGCCTGCCTGTACCGCCGCCTGGGCGTTGGCAAAGCGCACCGGCGCGCCGGCCAGGTGAATCGCGCCGGCATCCGGCTGGTAAATACCGGTCAGGGTTTTGACGAGTGTCGATTTACCCGCGCCGTTTTCGCCAATCAGGGCCATGACTTCGCCGGGACGCACGGCCAGGCTGACTTCATTGAGCGCCACGACGCCGTTGAAGCGTTTGCAGATCCCGCTCAGTTCCAGAACTGGAGAGGACACCTGCGCGGCTGCGGGCGCAGCCGATGGAGCGGCCGCGTGGCCGCTCATGGATAAAACCGACATAGTGATTCCATTCGAGGGGTGAGACCCGCGCAATCAAAAGACCATCAGAACATCTTCGCGAACTGCTCGACGTTATCTTTGTTGTAAGTGAATGGCGGGGCCAGCGCCGCTTCGCCGGACGCATCCACCGCGATCGTGCCCATGCGGCCCACGTTCACGTTGCCGCTGGCCGGCTGGCCCTTGACGAATTGGCTGGCCGCAAAGGTGGCGGCATAACCCAGATCGATCGGATTCCAGATGGCGAATTCACGCACTGCGCCACTCTTGACGTGGCCCGCCATTTCGGATGGCAGCCCGAGGCCCGTAACGAATACCTCGCCGACCAGCTTTTCGTCCACCACTGCCTTGCTGGCCGCGACAATGCCGACGGTGGTCGGCGCAATGATCGCTTTCAAGTTCGGATGGCTGCGCAGCAGTCCGATCGCTTCGCGGTAGCTCTTGTCCGATTGATCGTCGCCGTATACGGTGGCCACCAGTTTCAGCTTGCTGTATTCCGGCTTCTCGAGCACCTTCTTCATCACGCCAATCCAGAGATTCTGGTTGGTGGCCTGGGCCGATGCGGACAGAATCGCGATCTCGCCTTCGCCGCCAATGCTGGTCGAGGCCATCTGGATCTGCTTTTCGCCGATCAGTTCCGCATTCGACGGGTTCAGCTGCATCAGCCGTCCTTCCTTGGCAATGCCGCTGTCGAAGGAAATCACCTTGATGCCGCGCTTCATGGCCTTTTGCGTGATCGGCACCAGCGCATTCGGATCGTTGGCCGAAATGACGATGGCATCGACCTTCTGGCTGATCAGCGAATTGATGATTTCAATCTGGCCTTCGGCGCTGGGCGTGGTCGGTCCGGTGTAGATGATCTCGGTATTGTCCAGTTCCTTGGCCGCCTGCTTGGCACCTTCATGGGCGGCGTCGAAAAAGCCGTTGCCCAGGCTTTTGACGACCATGGCAATGCGGACCTTGCCGTCTTTTTTCTCGCAAGCCGCGAGCGCCAATGCCAACGGGGCTGCCAGCGCCGCTTTCAACAGACCGCGGCGCTTGATGGAGGTGAGGTCGTTCAATGCGAAGTCTCCGTGTGGAAAAGGGCGCTGGTTTGCAGTTCGAATGGAGGCACAAATGGTGCGCTCATGAGGGGCGCCGCCGGAACGGCTTCCGGCGCCACCGTCACCACTTTCACGCCGGACTGCTCGAGCAGCTGCACGGCGCTGTCGGACGCATTGGTGTCGGTAATGACAGTCGATACGCGGTTCAAGCCGCACAGGATCAGGCCCGCCTTTTTCGCGAACTTCGAACTGTCGGCCAGCACGATCAATTCCTCGGCCTGGCTGATCAAGCGTTTCTCGGCCTGAATCAGCAGCGGATCGGCTTCCATCAGCCCCAGGAGCGACAGTCCATACACGCTCATGAACATCTTGGCGGCGTAATGATGCTGGGTGATGTCATTGTCGAACGGAGAGAGGATCACATTCTGCTCGCGGTACACCTTGCCGCCCGGGAGAATGATCTCGTTTTCGCTGGAGACCAGCAGGCGCTCGGCCATCAGGAAGGAATTGGTCAGGATCTTCAGGTGCTTGTCGACCAAAAATTCCGCCATCATGAAGGTGGTGGTGCCGCCGTTGATGATGATGGTTTCGCCTTCGCTGCACATGCCGCTGGCATAGCGGGCAATGGCGCGTTTGCGCTCGGCGTAGCACTGGATATTGTTCTGGAAGGTTTCGCTGGACAGGGCAAACGACCGTTTGCGCTGCTGGAGGTTTTCCGCGCCTCCGCGCGTCCTGGTCAAGAGATTGCGCGCGGCCAGCCAGCTGATATCGCGCCGCACCGTGGCGGGCGATGCGTTGAGCCATTCGACCAATTGCTGGACCGTCGCCGTATTGTGCTCGGCGAGCAGCTTCAGCAAACGTTTGCGACGTTTGTGGTTCACCATATTGTCTCCTCCGTTTTTTGCCGTCTGTCGTGGTGCGGCTTGCGATCAAGGTCCTTAACGACGCGCCGTATGCGCGGCGGAAAAGATCGTCTTGTCAACGTTTAGACTAATCACTTTGGTCAGGCCGGTCAATCACCGACCGCTCACGAAACTGATTATTTTCCGGCTGCGCTCCCCAAACGCGCGGCGACCGATCATCATCCTGATTATTGCGATACCGATCACGATATTGATCGCTTCAGCATTGACGGAGAAAGGCCGCTGAATTCTACTGGTTGCAGTCGCTTTTGCCTTATGAGCACCCGGCGCCAGAGCGAAACAGACACCAGTTCAACTACGGAGATAGCATGACCGCATCACAAGACACGACGCCCACCGCATTGATCACTTCGCGCTGGGATGACGCATACGCCGCTACGCTGGGCGAGCCCGAATTGCTGTTGTACCGCTCGAACCTGCTCGGATCGGACCTGCGCATCACCAACTTCGGCGGCGGCAATACCTCGGCCAAGATCGACATGCAGGATCCGCTCAGCGGCGAGCAGGTCGAGGTGCTGTGGGTGAAGGGCTCGGGGGGCGATCTGGGATCGATCAAGCTCGATGGCTTCTCCACGCTTTACATGAGCAAGCTGCACGCGCTGAAGAACCGCTATCGCGGCCTCGAACATGAAGACGAAATGGTCGGCTATCTCCCGCACTGCACCTTCAACCTGAACCCGCGCGCTGCTTCCATCGACACTCCGCTGCACGCGTACATCGCGAAAAAGCACGTCGATCACATGCACCCGGATTCGGTGATCGCGATCGCGGCCTGCAAGAACAGCCGCGCGCTGACCGAAAAGATCTTCGAAGGCGAACTGGGTTGGCTGCCGTGGCAGCGCCCCGGCTACGACCTGGGCCTCAAGCTCGAAGCGCTGTCCAAGGCCCAGCCCAACCTGAAGGGCATCATCCTGGAAGGCCATGGCCTGTTTACCTGGGGCGACACCGCCAAGTCCTGTTACGAGACCACGCTGGCGATCATCAAGCGCGCCGAGGACTGGCTGGGCCAGAACGTGAAGCAGCCGTCCTTCGGCGGGCAGAAGTCGCAGCCGCTGCCGGCCGAAGCGCGCGCCGCGTTTGCCGCCAAGCTGATGCCGCTCCTGCGCGGGAAGATCAGCAAGGATGAATACAAGCTCGGTCACTTCGACGACAGCGCCGCCGTGCTGGAATTCGTCTGCAGCGCCGACCTGGCCCCGCTGGCGGCCCTCGGCACCTCGTGTCCCGACCACTTCCTGCGCACCAAGATCCGTCCTTACGTGGTCGCGTTCGACCCCGCCAAGCCGGACTTCGATGCCGTGGTGGCCAGCCTGGACGCGGGCCTGGAACAGTACCGCGCCGACTACGAGGCCTACTACAACCGCTGCAAGCACGATAACAGCCCGGCCGTGCGCGACGCCAATCCGATCATCTACCTGATCCCGGGCGTGGGCATGCTGTCGTTCGCGAAGGACAAGGCTACGGCGCGCATCGCCGGCGAGTTCTACGTCAATGCGATCAACGTGATGCGCGGCGCGAACGGCGTCGATACCTACGTCGGCCTGCCCGAGCAGGAAGCCTTCGACATCGAATACTGGCTGCTCGAAGAAGCCAAGCTGCAGCGCATGCCCAAGCCGAAGTCGCTGGCTGGTCGCATCGCGCTGGTCACCGGCGGCGCCGGCGGCATCGGCCAGGCCGTGGCGCGCCAGCTGCTGGCCGAAGGC
>JBKHWY010000318.1:0-5693 GCA_046566285.1 Gammaproteobacteria bacterium
ATTCGGTCTCGCACTCGTTCCAGACCAGCTTGACGCCGTTGACGCCGCCTTCCTTGTTGTTGACGTATTGAAGGTAGTCGATGAAGCCGCCGAAAAAGCCGGTGCCGCCGGCCGCGTACGGCCCGACCCGGTAGCTTTGCAGCGGGAAGTATTGTTCCTTGGCCTGGGCGGCGGCGGTGAAGGACGTGGTCGCCAGCGTCAAGGCGACAGCCAGCGAAAGCAAGTGCTTACTTCTTTTCATGGTTCAAGTGCTCCGATGAGAGGTGTGTGTGTAAAAAAGTCAGGGACGCAGCGGCCAGCTGTCCAGGCGCGCGCGCGCACTGGACCACAGCCGGGCCAGGCCACTGGGTTCCTTGATGAGGAAGAAAATGATGAGCGCGCCAAACACCATCTTTTGCAGGTTCTCGACCTGGCCCGGATCGATGGCCCCGCCCAGCAAGGTAGACGACAGGTTGGACAGCGCCACCGGCAGCAGCACGATGAAGGCCGCCCCGAAGAAATTGCCGAGGATGCTGCCCAGGCCGCCGATGATGATGATGAACAGGATCTGGAACGAGCGCGCCAGGTCGAAGCCGTGCGGCTCCACTGTGCCAAGATACGTGAACGCCCACAGCGCGCCTGCCACGCCCAGGTAAAAGGAACTGAAGGCGAACGCGAGCAGCTTGGTTTTCAGGATCGGGATGCCGATCACGGCGGCGGCCGTGTCCATGTCGCGCACCGCCATCCAGTTGCGCCCGATGGCGCTCCTGACCACCCGATGGGCCAGCAGCGTGAGTGCCGCCACGATGGCGAGGGTCAGCAGGTAGCGCCCGGCCGGGGTGCCGAAGTCATGGCCGGCCACCACCAGCGGCGGCGCGGTGATCACGCCCGAGGCGCTGTCGTTGGAAAACCAGCTGAACTTGGTCAGCGCCCAGGTCACGAAAAACTGCGCCGCCAGCGTGGACACCAGCAGGTAGAAGCCCTTGATGCGCAGGCTGGGCAGCCCGAACACGATGCCCACCAGCGCCGCACTGACGCCCCCCAGCGCGAAACTGGCCAGCAGCGGCAGGCTTGGGACGCGCAGCTGGAAGTTATACGCGGCGAATGCGCCCACGGCCATGAAGGCGGCCGAACCCACCGACAGCTGGCCGCAATAACCGGTCAAGAGGTTCAAGCCCATCCCGGCCAGCGACAGCACCAGGAAGGGCGTCAGGATGGCGCTGAACCAGTAGTCGTTGCCGACGAAGGGCAGCACGCCTGCCGCCAGCACGGCCGCGCCGGCGGCCAGCCAGCGTTCCTGCCACAGCCGCAAGGTGCGGGCGTCGCGCTGGTAGGTGGTGGCAAGTTGTCCGGCCTGGCTAAACAGGATGCTCACACTTCGCTCCTTGGTTCTCGGTTCTCAATTTTCAAACGCGTTCGATGGCGCGCTGGCCGAACAGTCCCGCCGGGCGCACCAGCAGGAACAGCAGCGCCAGCACATACGGAAACCAGTTCTCGATCCCGCTGCCGATAACGGGGCCGATGTACACCTCGGCCAGCTTCTCCGCCGCGCCGACGATCAACCCACCGACGATCGCGCCGGGGATCGAGGTGAAGCCGCCGATGATCAAGACCGGCAAGGCTTTCAGCACGATGAGCGTCAGCGAAAACTGCACCCCGACGCGCGCGCCCCACAAGAGGCCCGCCACCAGCCCGACAAACCCGGCCACCGCCCACACCACGGCCCACACCTTCTCCAGCTTCACGCCGATCGACAGCGCGGCCACCTGGTCGTCCGCCACCGCGCGCAGCAGCAGGCCGATGCGGGTGCGGTTGAACAGCAGCGAGAGCACCAGCACCAGGGCGCCGGCCGTGGCGGCGGCGAACAGGTCGAAGCGCGACAGCAGCAGCGGCCCTACTTGCACCGGCTCGTCGGTGATGCCCAGGTCCAGCCCGTGCACCTGCGCGCCCCACAGCGCTTGCGCCAGGCCTTCGATGATGTACGACAGGCCGAGGGTGGCCATGAACAGGGTGATCGGCGGTCGGTTCACCAGCGGCCGCAGCACGATCCGTTCGGTGGCCAGCGCCAGCAGCACCACCGCCGCCAGGGTGGCGACGAATGCCAGCCAGGCCGGGAAACCCCGTTCGGTCAGGCTGACAAAGGTGAGCGCGGCGAACAGCACCATCGAACCCTGCGCGAAGTTGAACACGCCCGAGGCTTTGTAGATCAGCACGAAGCCGATCGCCACCAGCGAATACATCACGCCCGCCAGCAGGCCGCCCGTCAGCACTTCAAGAAAAAAATCCATCTGTCCTCCTAGTGCCGGGTGCCGAGATAGGCGGCGATCACGCGCGCATCGGCGCGCACCTCGGCGGGCGTGCCGTCGGCGATCTTGCGGCCATACTCCAGCACCACCACATGCTGGGACAGTTCCATGACGACCCCGATGTCATGCTCGATCAGCACGATGGTGGTGCCGAATTCGTGGTTGGTGTCGGCGATGAAGCCGCTCATCTCGCGCTTTTCGTCGCGGTTCATGCCGGCCATCGGCTCGTCCAGCAGCAGCAGCTCCGGTTCGGCGGCCAGCGCGCGCGCCAGCTCGACCCGCTTCTGCAGCCCGTACGGCAGGGTGGCGACCCGATGGTGGCGGTACGGCTGGATGCGCAGGAATTCGATGATGGCTTCGGCCCTGGCGCGCTGCTGCGCTTCCTCGGCGCGCGCGCGGCCGATGCCGAGCGCTTGCTCGACCCAATGGCTGCGCAGCTTGAGGTTGCGCCCGGCCAGCACGTTATCGAGCACGCTCATGCCGCCAAACAGCGCCAGGTTCTGGAAGGTGCGGGCAATGCCGCGCCGGGCGGCGTCGTGCGCCTTCATGCGGGTGCGCGCCTGTCCGGCGAAGGTGATGCGCCCCTGCTGCGGCAGGTACAGGCCGCTGATCACATTGAGCATCGAGCTTTTGCCCGCTCCGTTGGGGCCGATCAGCGCGCAGATCTCGCCCGGGTGGACGGCGAAGCTCACATCGGCGATGGCCTTGACGCCCTTGAACGCCAGCGACACGCCATCGAGTTGCAGCAAGGGTGCGGTGCTCATGCTGGCCTCAGGTTCAGATAAGTATGCGGGCGCGCACCCAGGCGTTCGGTCGCATCGTGGGCGCTCCATTCCTGCACCTCGTCCCAGGGGTGCACGGCGATGCCGAGCGCGCGGAAGAATGCGTCCGTCTCGGCATCGAGCGCCGCGCCGACCAGCAAGGGACTGCGCAGGCGCGCAAAGCCCAGCACTTCGCGCAAGGGACGGCGCACCAGCCAGTAGCCCGGCAGGCCTGCACTGCCTGCGGCCAGCGCGCGATCGACCAGGCGGCGCAACAGGCTGCCGGGACGGGGCAGGCGTGCGCGCGCCATCGCCGCCACACGCGCATAAGTCTCGCGCGTGCCCAGCACCAGGGTCGGCCCCAGCTCGCGCCGGTCATGGTCGCGGGTGGCCAGGTTTTCCGGAAAATTCAACGCGAAGCCGGCCACCAGCCAGGAGGCCAGCAGATAGCGCGCGGTGCTGCCGGTGGCAAAGCCGCGCGCCACCAGGGCTTCGTCGTGGGCGCCCAGGCGCTCGGCGCTGACCAGGTGGTGCGCCTGCAGCAGCAGTTGGCGATGGCTGAACTGCTGCAGCTCCACGGCCGCGCCGTGCAGCCGATAAAACGCAAACGCCGCCTCATCGGCGCCAGCGCGCGGGCTGCCTTCGCGCGGCGCGGCCGCCTCCAGGGCGGTGCATGAAATCAGCGCCGGGTGCCGGTACTGCCCCAGCCCGCGCTCGTCGGCATACGCCAGCAGGGCCGGCTCCGGCAACGCCTCCAGCACCAGGTCGACCTGGGCCTGATCCTCGGCGAACACGAAGGCCGGCTGCAGCTGCACCAGCAGGCTTTGCAGCGCTTCCTTCGGCAGCAAGGGGTCGAGGGGCGCCGCCACCGCGCCCAGCGTCTGTGCCGCCAGCGCCAGCAGCAGCGCTTCCGGACGAGGAAGACTGAGCAGCACCACCGTCGCACCCGCGTCCACGCCATGCCGGGCCAGCGCGGCGGCCTGGCGATTGACGCTGCGCGCCAGCTGCTGCCACGTCAGCGCATGCCAGATGCCCAGGCGCTTGTGGCGCAGGGCCACCGCATGCGGACGCAGCACGGCCTGCTGCGCCAGCCAGGCCGGCAGGCTCACGGGGTCGAGTAGCTCAGAATCACGCACAGGCATGCCGCGTCTCCGTCAGGCCGCCAGCGCGACCTGTTCGCGCTGGCGTTCCAGCTCCCGCACCAGCGGCAGCACCTTCTCGCCGAAGTACGCCACCTCCTCCTGGCAGTGCAGGAAGCCCGACAGGATCAAGTCCACGCCCACGTCCCTCAGCGCGACGATGCGTTCGGCGATCTGCTGCGGCGTGCCGATCAGGTTGGTCTTGAAGCCGTCGTTGTACTGCACCAGGTCTTCGAAGGTCGACTTGGCCCAGTTGCCTTCCCCTTCCGGGCTGGAACGGCCGGCCTGCTTGGCCGCGTCGCCGAAGGCATTCACGGCTTCCGGGTCGGCCTTGTCGATGATCTCGGCCAGCACGGCGCGCGCTTCTTCCTCGGTGTCGCGGGCGATGATGAAGGCGTTCACGCCGACCTTCACGTGATGGTTGTTGGCGGCCGCCTTGGCGCGCAGGTCCTCGACCTGGGCCTTGATGCCTTCCACGCTGTTCCCGTTGGTGAAGTACCAGTCCGACACGCGCGCGGCCATGTCGCGCGCGGCGCGCGAGCTGCCGCCCTGGAAGATCTCCGGGTGCGGCTGCTGCAGCGGTTTCGGACGCAGCGTGTAGTTCGAGAAGCGGTAGAAGTCGCCGCGGAAGGTGAAGTCGTCGGTGGTCCAGATGCCCTTCAGGGCGCGGATGAATTCCTCCGAGCGGCGATAGCGCTCATCGTGCTCCAGCCAGTGTTCGCCCAGCGCCGTGAACTCGCCCTTGAACCAGCCGCTGACCAGGTTGATCGCCACGCGCCCGCCGGTCAGCTGGTCGATCGTGGCCAGCTGCTTGGCCACCACCGCCGGGGTCCATGGACCGGGCAGGATGGCCGCGATGACTTTCAGCTTGGTGGTGGCGCCCAGCAGCGCGTGCGAGAACGCCACCGACTCGTGCTGGTATTCGGCCCCGTAGCCGGCCGTGAAGCGGATCTGGCTCAGTGCATATTCGAAGCCTGCCGCTTCGGCGATCTGGGCCAGCTTGCGGTTGTAGTCGATGTCCCAGCTGGTGCGCTGTTCGATCTTGCTGACGACCAGGCCACCGCTGACATTCGGGACCCAGTAGGCAAACTTGATGGCGTCTTGACTCATGATGTTCTACTCCAAGGATGAATGATGAAAGTGAAGGATCAGCGGATGGCCAGGTCCGCGACGGCGGTATCGACGCTGCGATGACTGAGGTAAGGCCGGGCGCGTTCGACCGCCAGCGCGATGCGGGCATGCAGCGCCGGGCTGCTGATCCGATAGTTGCTGAAGTCCGCTTCGCTGGCATACACGCCGATGGGCAGCGTCAAGGCCTGGAAAAAGCTGAACAGGGGGCGCAGTTGATGGTCGATCACGAGCGCATGGCGCTCGCTGCCACCGGTGGCCGCCAGCAGCACCGGCACGTCGAACAGCGTTTCGTGGTGGACGAAATCGAACAGGTGCTTGAACAGCCCCGTGAACGAGGCGCGGTACACCGGCGTGGCCACCACCAGCAAATCAGCCTG
>JBKHWY010000319.1:0-5663 GCA_046566285.1 Gammaproteobacteria bacterium
TTCGACAGTACAAACTTCGCTTCTGATCACAGGCGCTATGGGTCCCGGCCTTCGCCGGGACGACGGTCTTGAGTACGCGGTGAACGCCGGCGCGAGCAGCGGATCATCGATGCGCATCCAGCACCCGAGCCGCCACCTCGACACGTTCTCCCAGCGTCCCCGTGAGCAGCACGAACGCGATCCCACGCTCATCGAGCATCTGCATCACTTGCCGATGAATGGTCTGGCGCACCTCATCCGACTCGCGCTGCAGGCCATCGGCCTCCCACGGCGCATCCGGCGCGGTCACGAACGTGAGCGCATAGTCATGGCGCTGTTCGAGACGCGCCAACTGCCAATCCACACGGTTCCAGTACCAGCGGCTGTACAACGCCGTCATCATCGGCGTGGTATCGCAGAACAGCCAGCGGTGGGCCGTAAGCGCCGCCGCATCCTCGCGCTCCATCTGCGTGCGCGCGATGTCGAACTGGTCGTGCTCGAACGGCACCCTGCCCTGCGTATCGACGAACTCGCGCAGATACTCCGGCACCCACACGGTCTGATATCGCTCGGCCAGCGCGGCCGCCAGCGTCGATTTGCCTGACGATTCCGCCCCCAGGATGGCGACCCGCCGTACCGCAGTCATGCCGTCTTCCCGACTGAACCGCTCCACGCACGCCAGCCGGCCACCGCCATCATCACGAACACCGCGTACAGGATCGCGGTGAGCATCAGGTTCTTGTACACGTACAGCCCCACATACAGCACATCGACGACGATCCACGTCAGCCAGTTCTCGACCTTCTTGCGCGACAGGAGCACCTGCCCCACCAGCGAGCCGGCGGTGAGGAAGGCGTCCATGTGCGGCACGTCGGTGTTGGTGTACGCCCGCAGGAACCAGGCCAGCACCAGATAGCCGCCCAGCCAGCCGGCCAGGCTCAGGCCCCAGCCTCGCGCGTCCAGCACGCTGACACCGAGCCCCTGATGGGCCTCGCCTCCGCGCAGCCACTGGTACCAGCCCCACACGGACACGGCGATGAACACGCCCTGCAGCCCCATGTCGCCGTACAATCGCGCGTCAAAAAACACGACGCCGTACGCGCCTGATGCCACGATCGAGAACAGCCATGCCCAGTGGTTCTGGCGGATGTTGAGGTACACGGTCGCCATCGACAGCAGGAACGCAGTCAGTTCGAACGGCGTGGTCGTCAACCCGAACAGGGACAAGGCTTCGTTCATCGATGGCTTATTTGGTCTTCGGATATTTGATGGTCATCTCACGCAGCAGGTTGTCGGCGTGATCGACTTCCTTCATGACCCACAACATGTAGCGGATGTCGACGTGGATGGCGCGCGTGCTGGCCGGGTCGAAGTACCAGTCCTTGCTGACCGATTCATAGGTGGAGTCGAAATTCAGGCCTACCAGTTCACCGCGCCGGTTCATGATGGCCGAGCCGGAATTGCCGCCGGTGGTATCAAGGCTGGACAGGAAGTCGACCGGCACGGTGCCCAGCACCGGGTCCTTGAACACGCCGTAGCGCTTGGCCGCGATGGCCTCGAGGAGCGGCTTGGGCGCATCGAACGGGTCCTTGCCGGTGTGCTTGGCGACGATGCCTTCCACCGTCGTGAATGGTCCCTTGGTCACGCCATCGACCGGAGCGTATGGCGCCACGGTGCCGAAGGTGACGCGCAAGGTGGAGTTGGCGTCCGGGTAGACAGGTTTGCCCTGCGACTTCTTCCACGCGATCACGGCGGACATGTATTGCGGGATCACGCGTTCCAGGTCGCCGTCGATGTCCTTGCGGCGGTTTTCCAGCGCCATCGCCACCGCATGCTGCTTCACCGCCAGCGCGATGAAGGGATCGTCCGACTGTTCGAACGCGCTGGCCGGCTTGCCGATCCAGGCCAGGCGCTGGGCGGTGTCGGCCAGGCGCGTGTTCTGGTACAGCGGCGCCACATCGCCCGGCAGCAGCGCATCCAGCCCTTGCGGATGCGCCGCAGCGGACAGCTTGCGGTAGCGCGCCAGCGCGGCGGCATACCTGGCCTGGTCCACGCCCGGCACCAGCGATTGCTCGAGACGGGTCAGGTCGGCCTTGATGAAGGAAACGTCGCGCTCCTGGTAGCCCACTTCACGCTCGGCGTCGGGCTTCTGCTGTTCCAGCGCCAAACGGTACAGGGTGCGGGCCGCCTTGAGCAGCTCGCTGTTGGAGGCCACCGAGTACGCGAACTCCTGTTCGGCCAGGGCGATGTCGGCGCCGATCAGGGCATCGAGCTCGGTGAGCGTGGACGGTGACGCAGCGCCGGCCGTGGCGAACCACGTGCGGAAGGCCTTGTCCTGGGCTTCCTTGATGGCGGCCAGGTCGCGCCGCTGGAAGCCGTCGAGCATGCCCACGGTGCGTTTCAAGACGTTGTTGATGCGCTTGACGACGCTGGCGTAGCGCACCGCGGCGGCGGCATTGCCTTCGGTGGCGGCGGCAATCGTCGCCAGGTCCGCCTGCATCTCGGCTACGCGGGTGGGATAGCTGGCGTCGCGCGCCCAGCGGATCTCGGCCGGCAGGCGGTAGCGGCTGGTGCGGCCCGGGTAGCCGGCCAGGAGCACCGGGTCGCCGTTCTTCAAACCTTCGGCGGAGACGACCAGAAAGTCCTTGGACTTGTACGGCACGTTGTCCGGCGACGGGTCGGCCGGACGGCCATCCTTGCCGACGTAGGCGCGCAAGAAAGAGAAGTCGCCGGTGTGGCGCGGCCACTCGAAGTTGTCGATGTCGCCGCCGTAGTTGCCGATCATGTCGGCCGGCGCGTACACCAGCCGCACATCGCGGATCATCAATTGGCGGATGCGGTAGTACTCCAGGCCGCGATGGAAGGCGGGCACGGAGCAGCGGTAGGCTTTGTCGGACTCGCACTCGGCGATCAAGGCCTTGATCCGGCGCTTGACGGCGTCATTACGTTCGCGGCCGGTGGGCGTGGGCGCCAGGCCCTTAAGCACGCGGTCGGTCACGTTCTCGACCTTGTCGGTCACGTACACGCGCAAGTTGGGGCCGCCCGGCAGTTCTTCCGCACGGGTCTTGGCGAGAAAGCCGTTGACGATGTAGTTCTTCTCGGCGCTGGCGTTGCGCTGGATGGCGCCATAGGCACAGTGGTGATTGGTCACCACCAGGCCGTCGCCGGACACGAACGAGGCCGAGCAGCCATCGGTCGAGACGATGGCGCTCATCGGGTGCTTGGTGAGGTCGGACAGCTTTTCGGCCGGGATGGTGAGGCCGATGCGCTGGAGCTCGGCCTTCAGTTGGGGCAGCTGGTGCGGCTGCCATTGTCCTTCGTCGGCCGCTGCGGTAACAGCCGCGCCGAGAAGGACCACGGGTAATGCGATGGATTTCAACAAGATATACCCCTGGGTTGAGTGGGCCACGGATGAGTGGCGCGACATGCAAGCGCGGAAGTATAGCTTGTTTTCTCTGGCCTAAATCCCCGGATTCACTGCTTCAGGTGCTGGTCCAGCCAGGCGTTCACGGTGCGGTGCCACTGGACCGAATTGGCCGGCTTGAGGACCCAGTGGTTCTCGTCCGGGAACACCAAGAGGCGGCTCTCCACGCCCTGGCGCTGCAGCGCGGTGAAGGTGCCGAGCGCCTGCGCGGTGGGGATGCGGAAGTCCAGGTCGCCCTGGATCACCAGCATCGGGGTCTTCCAGTTTTTCACGAACAGCACGGGGTTGAAACGCTCGTGCATGACGGGGTTCATCAGGTAGGTGCCCTGGTTTTCCCATTCGGTGAACCACAGCTCCTCGGTCGAATACGCCATGCCGCGCGTGTCGAACACGCCGTCGTGATTGACCAGGCACTTGAAGCCGTCCGCCCAGTTCCCGGCGATCCAGTTGATCATGTAGCCGCCGTAGGACGCGCCGAGGGCGCAGCTGCGCTGGCGGTCCAGCCACGGGTACTTGGCCACCGCCGCGTCCAGGCCCTTCTTCAGGTCTTCCAGGGGTTTGCCGCCCCAGTCGCCGCTGATCGAATCGGTGAAGCCCTGGCCGTAGCCGGTGGAGCCGTGGAAGTCGATGAACACGGTGGCGTAACCGGCGCCCGCATAGGTCTGCGGATTCCAGCGGTAGCTCCACGCATTGCCGAAGCTGCCCTGCGGACCGCCGTGGATCAGGAAGGCGACCGGGTACTTCTTGCCCTCTTCCGCATTCCAGGGCTTCATCACGTAGCCATACACTGTCTCGCCCTTGGCGCCCGTGAACGAAAACTGCTCGTACTGGCCAAAGCGCACGTCGGCCAGCGCCTGCTCGTTGTTGTGGGTGAGCTGGGTGGCCGCGCCGCCGGCCAGCCTGGTGCGGAACAGCTGCGCGCCGCTGGCCAGGGTCGATTGCGCCATTACGACCGTGTCACCCTTGACATCGAACGCCGTCACCGCGCCCGGCCCGGTCACGGGTGCGACCTTGCCGCTGGCGGCATCGATGGCGAACAGGCGGTGCTGGCCCACGTCGCCCGCGTTGGCGACAATGGTCTTGCCGTCGCTGCTCCAGCGGTAGTCGTCGATCGAGCGGTCCCACGCATCGGCCAGCGCGCGCTTGGCGCCGGTGGCCATGTCGATTAAGGTCAGGCGGAAGCGGTCGGCCTCGAAGCCGGGACGGCGCATGGCGAGGTAGGCCAGCGTCTTGCCGTCCGGGGAAAACGAGGGCTTGGCGTCCCAGGCCAGGTTGTCGGCGGTGAGGTTGCGCGGCGTGCCGCCGCTGGCGGGCACCTGATACACGTCGAAATTGGTGGACCAGGCTTCGGTCTTGCCGGCCACGCGCACCGCGAACACGATGCTCTTGCCGTCGGGGCTGAACTGGTATTCCTCATGGTCGCCAAAGGGCTTGGAGGGAACGTCACCATCGAGCACGCCGGTGAGGCTAACCGGCGCGCTACTCACCTTGCCGCTGGCGTCGATCGGGGCCGAGTACAGCACCGAGTTGGTGCCGTCCACCCAGGTGTCCCAGTGGCGCACGAACAGGCGGTCGTAGACCTTGCCGCTGCCCTGGGGCTTCTGGTCCAGGCGCGCCTTGGTGCACGCCAGGTCCTGGCAGTCGCGGAACACGGTCAGGCTCATGGCCACGCGGTCGCCCGTCGGCGCCAGGCGGAAGTTGTCGATCCCGACCGGCAGGTCCGTCACGCGCACCGCCTCGCCGCCGCTGGCGGGAATGCGCCACAATTGGTTCGAGCCGCTGCGGCTCGAGAGGAAGTACACGGCGTCGGACTTGGGCGACCATTCCGGGTCGGTGCTGCTGCTGTCGCCCTGGGTCAGGCGGATGGGCTGGGCGTTGGCCTTGCCCAGGTCTAGCATCCACAGCTGGGTGACGCCGCGGTTCTTCTCCATGTCGGTGGAGCGCACGGTATAGACGACACGTTTGCCGTCGGGGGAAATCGCCGGGCTGCCCACGCGCTCCATGCGCACCAGGTCGTCCACGGTAAAGCCGCGCGGCGCGGCCAGGGCGCTGCCGGCAGCCAGGGTGGCGGCGCCGAGCAACATCAGTCGTGACATCATGAATCATCTCCGAATTGAACACGGCGCCGGGTAGGCGCCGTTTGAACCGGGATGATAGCAAGGACAGCTATGCAGCCGGCAAATTGCGGCGGCGGCGCGCGCCGCCCAGGCCGATCAGCGCGGCGCCGGCCAGCAGCAGCGATCCGGGCTCGGGCACCTCG
>JBKHWY010000320.1:0-5645 GCA_046566285.1 Gammaproteobacteria bacterium
AGGCGAGGGACAGGGCGAGCGTTGCGCCGGCCGCGCGTGCGCACAGGGCGCGGCAAAGGACAACGGGCGAAACGATCGGCATGGACGTGAAAAGGCGGCTCTTGAGGTGCGCGGGCAACGGGTATTACCGCGAGGATACTCACTTGTCAGCGACCTGTACAGAAAAACAGGTCCCGCTGTCGCGACCGGTGAACGGCCGGGCCGCCGTCCAAACGCTCAATCGCGTGAGCGATGTGCGCGTCTGCGGCCCAATTTGTTATCGGTCGATCAAGGTTTCCCAGCCCTTCGATCAGATCGCTGATTCTTTCGCGGAGGGTAATCAAAACGCCGCCTGTGCTGCCTAGAATGTTTGCACATATGCACAGAACATGAGGCATGAAACATAGGCCACACCGAGGGCCATTTTCCGGAGACGATATGAGAACAGGTAACAAGTCAGTTGGCTTCAATCGCACCCGCTGCGCCCGCGCGGTGGCGGCCGTGGTATCCCTGATGGCGGCCGAGGCCGCACTGGCCCAGCAGACGGGCGGCGCCGCGCCGGCCGCCGCTGGCGCACCCAGCGTGGTGGTGGTCTCGGGCACCCGTGCCTCGGTGGCGTCAAGCATCGACCGCAAGAAGGGCGCCGCCACCGTTACCGATTCCATCGTGGCCGAGGACATCGGCGAATTCCCCGACAAGAATGTGGGCGAGGCGCTCTCGCGCGTCACCGGCGTGCAGCTCACGCGCGACTTCGGCGAAGGCTCGCGCGTGTCGATCCGTGGCGTGGAACCTGACTTGAACCGAATCGAGATCAACGGCATGTCGGTGTTGGGCACCGACGGCGGGTCCGGGCGCGGCGCCGAGCTGCGCGAGCTGGCCTCGGAACTGATCAAGTCGATCGACGTGTACAAGGGCGTCACCGCCGACATGACCGAAGGCGGCGTGGGCGGCACGGTGGTCGTCACCACCCGCAAGCCGCTCGACTTCAATAAGTTCACCATCGCCACCACGCTGGCCGGCGAACATTCGACCAGCCGGGGCGGCGTGCAGCCGCGCGGCAGCCTCCTGATCGCCGACCGCTTTTTCGGCGGTGACCTGGGCCTGATGGCCAACCTGGTGTACGACAAGGTGCTCACGCAAAACGACTACGCCCGCAATACCTCCTGGCGCTTCCTGCGCGACTGGGATTTTTCGCCCGAGCGCACCGTCGTCAGCCGCGACGCGGCCGTGGCGGCCGTGACCGACAAGGCGGCCTGCGGCAGCTCGGGCCTGACGGCCGCGCAGGTGACGGCCTGCCAGAACCAGTGGAACGATTATTCGCCCAACATCCCGCGCTACGGCATCTGGACGCGCGACCACAAGCGCAGCTCGGCCGAGCTGACGGCGCAGTACAAGTTCTCCGACAACTTCAACGCCTACATCAGCCGCACTCAGAACACCCAGGACGAGACCCTCAACGACCGTAACTTCGCCACCGACCTGTCGGCCACCACGCGCCTGTCGCGCGCGGGCACGGCGCCCGAGTACAACGCCGCCACCGCCATTCCCAGTAAGGCGGGCACCTGCATCGCCGCCCCGGCCAATGCGACGCCAGCCGGCGTCACGGTGCAGAACCATCACGTGGTCGACTATACCGTGGGCGACTGCACCTACGTGTCCGGGGTGGGCGGGCAGGGCGCCTTCAGCACCTCGGCGCGCGACTTCAACCTGAAGGTCGAATCGATCTACAACCAGGCGGGCTTCAGTTTCCGCCAGGGCCAGCTGGACCTGACCGGGATGGCGGTCAAGTCCAAGTCCACCTACAGCAACCAGTCCAACAACATCATCCTGACCCAGAATGCGCCGGGCCTGCGCGTCACGATGGACGAGCAGAGCGTTCCACACTTCACCTTCCCGGCCGGGTACGACCCCGAGAACAGCGCATCCTATAACCAGATCACCATGCAGTACCGGCCTTCCGAGACCAAGAACACGGAAGACCAGCTGAAGCTCGACGCCAAGTACCGGCTCACTACGCCGTTCTTCACCAAGATCCACGTGGGCGCGCAGGGCATGAAGACCAGCTCGCGCGGCTTCACGGCGGGCGGCTACATGGCCAGCGCGGGCGCCGACCCCGTTTCGACGGCGGACGACGTCAACGTCCTGACGGCCAACGTCACTCAGAACATCTTCTGGGACCCGAACTACCGCGGGAGCGTGCAGCGCGCGCCGGACCCGCAGGGTTACATGAACCAGAACAACTTCAGCAAATATGTCAGCCAGGCCCAGATGGTCGCCATGGTCGATGCGATCCGTGGCCGCTCGCCGGGAACCTTCTTCAACGGCTACGACGGCGTCGGCAACATCCCGGCGTCGTGGATGTCGCCGATCTACGCCAACGCCACCCAGTTCTTCGATACCTCGCACTTCAACTTCGACAATCTGTACCAGGCCATGGGCAGCGACGGCAAGGTCTACCCGCAGATTCCGTTCTTCGACAACCGCGAGCGCATCAAGAGCGCCTACCTGCGCCTGGACTTCGAACAGGAACTGTTCGGCAAGACCATCGAAGGCAATGTGGGTGTGCGCTACACCCATACGCACGACGTCTCCAGCGGCTTGTTCAAGAACCAGGTGCGCGTGCCTACCTCGCCGGGCAGCAGTGCCTACGCCGACCGCGTGATCAGCAATTCCACCGTCGCGCTGGAGAACACCTACCACGACCTGCTGCCCAGCTTTAATGCGGCCACCTGGCTGATGCCCGACACGCTGGTGGCGCGGGTGGGCTGGGCCAAGGTGATGGCGCGCCCGAAGATCGCCGACATGGTCCCCAACGCCACCTGTACGCTGAACAGCGGCCTGGCCCAATTCGGCGGCGACGGGACCGATGACTGCACCGCCGGTAATCCGGCGCTGGAACCCTTCCGCGCCACCAACAAGGACCTGTCGTTCGAGTATTACCCGGACAAGGAAAGCCAGGTCAGCGTAGCGCTCTTCCGCAAGGACATCACCAGCTTCATCCTGGCCAAGCAGCTGCGCCGCGGCGTGGACCTGTTCGGCAACGGCCAGCTGTGGGACGTGAACCAGCCCATCAACGGACGCGGCGCCACCACCAAGGGCGTCGAGATCACCGGCCGCACCGCGCTGACCTTCCTGCCCGGCTGGCTGGGCGGCTTCGGCGTGGACGCCAACTACACCCGCATGAGCTACAAGTACGCGGCCGGCCTGGAGCAGATCAACAGCCTCGATGGTACCGTGCTGCCGTATCCGGGTCTGTCGAAGAACAGCTACAACATCGGCATCTGGTACGACCGCGACAAGTTCAATGCGCGCCTGGCGTATAACTACCGCGACGCCTACTACACCGGCACCACGGACGTCTCGGGCAATCCGAACTTCGGCGAGAAGACGGGCTTTTTGGACGGGAAGTTCCAGTACCGCTATAACGACCATATCACCTTCGCCATCGAAGGCAAGAACCTGACGGACGAGGTGCAGATCACCACGGCCGGCGATCCGTTCCGCCTGAATGAGCTGGCGTGGTCGGGACGGCGCTATTACTTCACCGTCTCGATTAAGAATTAAGTTTTTTGCGCGCTTGACTCTCCTGTCGATAGCGATATTGCGCCAGCTGCCCGTTTGGAGCTGGCGTTTTTTCATCGCAGTTTTGTCGTTCGAACGCGCCAGGCCTTGTTATAGTCCTGCTCAGTTCACCTGGAGCATTCATGCCTAACGTATTCCTCCGCTGCCTCGCCGGCGCGCTGCTCGTCACCACTCTCCACGCCCACGCGGAAGTCAGCTTCAATAATCCGCTGGTGCGCCAGCGTGCCGATCCGCACGTGACGCTGCAGGCCGACGGTTATTACTACTTCACCGCCACCGTTCCGGAATACGACCGCATCGAAGTGCGCCGCACCAAGTCGCTCAATGACCTGGCCAAGGCGGACACCAAGGTTATCTGGACCAAGCACGCCAGCGGCCCGATGAGCTATCACATCTGGGCGCCGGAACTGCACCGTATCGACGGCAAGTGGTATCTGTATTTCACGGCCGGCCGCACCGATGCGCACTTCGACATTCGCCTGTACGTGCTGGAAAACAGCTCGGCCAATCCACTGGAAGGCGAATGGATCGAACGCGGACAGCTGAAAACCGGCTGGGAGAATTTTTCGCTCGACGCCACCACCTTTGCCCACAAGGGCCAGCGTTACCTGGTCTGGACCCAACGCGGGCCGCAGGCGCAAGTCCACTCCACTAATATCTATCTCGCGAAAATGGACACGCCCACCTCGATCACGGGCGCGCCTGTGATGCTGAGCACTCCGGAATACGCCTGGGAAAAGGTCAAATTCCTGGTCAACGAAGCGCCCTCGGTGCTGGTCAAGAACGGAAAAGTCTTCATCACCTATTCGGCCAGCGCCACCGACGCCAGCTATGCCATGGGCTTGTTGACGGCCGATGCGAATGCCGATCTGCTCGATCCGGCCTCATGGACCAAGTCGAAGGAGCCGGTATTCAAGTCCAGCGACAAGAACGGCCAGTGGGGCCCGGGCCACAATTCATTTACCACCACGCCGGATGGCAAGACCGATATCCTGGTGTATCACGCCCGCAATTACCGGGATATCGAAGGCGACTCGCTGCATGATCCGAACCGGCATACCCGCGCGCAGGCGATTCGCTGGAAAGCCGATGGCACGCCGGATTTCGGCGAGCCTGTCAAGGACTGAATGCGTCTCAGCGCGTACGGTACATCACGTCCGTGCGCAATACATACTTGGTGCCGCTGATGATTTCCCTGCCCTGGTGCGTGAGCTTGTGCGGGAACACCAGCGCCGAGCCGGCGCGCGGTTCAATGACGTCCCTGCGGAACTCGGTGGCGCCGCCTTCGAAGTCGTCATTCAGGTAGATCAGGAAGGTCAGGCAGCTCGCTTCGTCGGGCAACCTCTCCACCGAGCCGTCGCGATGCCACTTGAAATATTCCTTCGGGCCGTAGCGGTAGAAGCGGAAGCGTTCGTTAAATCCCGAGAGTACCCGATGGTCAATGGCAGGCGGCAGCAATGGTCGGGCCCGCTCGAACAGCGTGGCGGCCAGCGTCGCATCCTCGAATACTACCCGGTCGTTGTTGCGCACTTCCTCGGCGCGCCGTGCGCCATCCGGAAAGCCGACATCGGACGGGCGGAACCCCATCTCCTCGCCAAGCGTGATGTAGTGCTGGCACAGGGCGCTGCTGAAGAAATTTTCGATGACGAATGCGCCCGCGTTTTTCTCGACGACGTGCATGGCGGAATCCAAAACGCGCCTCCTTCCATTGATGGTGTCAGAACAATCACACAATAGCAGAGCTAGCGAGACTGATCACCAAGTGCATTTGGTGGGGGCGAAATCGATTGCGGAAAACGTTTCAAACCGGTTGCGCTTGGTGTAGACTGCGGGCATGACCTCCACACCCCAACAACACGCGCTCTCCACGCGCCTTGCTTTTTTCGCCGCCGGCACGGCCATGTCGGCCTGGGCACCACTGGTTCCATTCGCCAAGGAACGCGCCGCACTTGGGCCGGCCGAGCTTGGCATGTTGCTGCTCTGCCTGGGCATCGGCTCGATTCTGGCCATGCCGTTGACGGGCGGGATGGCGGCCCGTTTCGGTTGCCGCCCGGTGATCTTCCTGTCCGGCATTCTGTGTTGCC
>JBKHWY010000321.1:0-5631 GCA_046566285.1 Gammaproteobacteria bacterium
AGCTTGCGGTCGATCTTGCCGTTGGGGTTGCGCGGCAGTGCCTCGGCGCGCACTTCCACGTGCGACGGCACCATATAGGCCGGCAGGCGCTGCTGGCAATGCTTGATGATCAGGGCGGGGGTGATGTCGTCGCCCCCCACCGCCACCACCACGATGGCCTGGCCCAGGGCCGGATGGGGCACGCCGAAGGCCACCGCTTCGGTGACCAGGCCGCTGGCATACAGCACATCCTCGATTTCGCTGGGGCTGATGCGGTAGCCGGACACCTTGATCATCTCATCGAAGCGGCCGATGAAGTACAGGAAGCCGTCGGCGTCGCGCCGCACCGTGTCGCCCGACCACACGGCCATCTCCAGCAGCGGCAGGGCCGGATTCTGGCCCGGCGCGGGGCGGAAGCGCTCGGCCGTGCGCGCCGCATCGTTCCAGTAGCCCAGCGCCACCAGCGCGCCCCGGTGCACCAGTTCGCCCGGCTCGTCGGCGTCGCATTCGCTGCCGTCCGGGCGCACCACCAGCACCTCGGCGTTCGGAATGGCGCGCCCGATCGAGTCGGGGCGGCGCGCAAGTTCCGCCGGCGGCAGGTAGGTCGAGCGGAACGCTTCGGTCAAGCCGTACATCAGGAACAGCTGGGCGTCCGGGAGCGCGCGCCGCAGGGCTTCGGTGGTGGTGCGCGGCATGCTGCCGCCGGAATTGGTCAGGATGCGCAGGCGATGCGCCGGCCACTCGAGCGGCGCCAATTGCAGCCACAGGGGCGGCACGGCGGCCAGCACGGTGATGTCTTCCTGCCCGACGGCTTTCGGAATGTCGCGCGCGAACAGGTGGTTCATCAGCACCACCGCAGCGCCCACGTGGAAGGCCGTGGTCAACTGGCTGAGGCCATAGTCAAAGCTGAGCGGCAGCACCGACAGCACCCGGTCCTCCGGCGCCAAGCCCAGGTAGCCGGCCACGCTGTGCGCGCCCGCCACGATGTTACGGTGCGAGAGCACCACGCCTTTCGGCTTGCCGGTGCTGCCGGAGGTGTACAGGATGGCCGCCATGTCGATGTCGATGGTCCCGTGCGCAGGCGCAGTCGCCTCGGTGGACGGCAGCGCGGACCAGGCCACCAGCGTGACGCCAGCCGGGGCCTGCAAGCCGTCGAGCGCGCCGGTGACGACGATGCTGCGCAGGTCCGGGCAGGCGCCCAGCACGGGCGCGAGCAGGCGCAGTCGCTCGGGCGAGGTCACCAGCACGCGCACATTGCAGTCGGCCAGGATGTGCGCCACCTGCTCGGCCTTGAGCAGCGGATTGACGGGCACGAACACGCCGCCCGCAGCCGCCGCCCCGAACAGCGCGGAGACGGTCTCGATGCGCTTTTCCAGGTACACGGCCACGCGCTCGCGCTTGCCCAGGCCCAGGCCCAGGAAGCCGGCGGCGGCGGTGCGCACGGCGTCGGCCAGCGCGGCATAGTCGAGGCGCTGGCCGCCATACGCCAGCGCTTCGGCGGCAGGCATGCGGCGCGCCGCACGGAAGATCAAGTCGTGGACCAGGTCGCTCATGGGGTGTGGTGGGGCTACGTGAGGATGGAGGTGGGGCTAACCGAGCAGGCGCCATCTTACCAGTTCGGACGTAGATAATTCGACAAAATCATTCCTTTTGGAACACATCCTCGACCATGCGCACGGCGCTTGCGCGTATACTTCGGCATGCCTTCCGTCCCGCGTCCTCCCCTCGCTCCCGTGCTGTCCGCCGCCTCGCTGCTGCCGCGCGGGCGCGCGCCGCTGCCCTGCGTCCTCGACGCCGGCGCAGTGCGCCATGTGACGAGCGGACGCATTGCCATCGGCCTGGCCCTGCAAGCCCTGAGCATCGGGCCGGGCGATGTGGTGCTGGTGCCCGCCTACCACAGCCGCTCGATGATCGGCCCGGTGGTGTGGCGAGGCGCGACGCCCCAGTTCTACCGCGTGCGCGAGAACGCGGCGGTGGATCTTGAGCATCTGGCCTCGATGCTGCACGGCGCCGTCAAGGCGGTGATGGTGACCCATTACTTCGGCATCCCCCAGGACATGGCGCCGATTCGCGCCCTGTGCGACGCGCGCGGCGTGGCGCTGCTGGAAGACTGTGCGCACGCTTTCTTCGGCGCGCATGGCGGGCGGCCGCTGGGGGCGTGGGGCGACTACGCCATTGCCAGTTCGATGAAATTCTTCCCCATGTACGAAGGCGGCTGCCTAATCTCGGCGCGCCATGCGCTCGACGCCCTGCCCTTGCGCGGCGCCGGCGCCGCCTTTGAAGCGAAAGTCATGCTGACTACGCTGGAAACCAGCTTCAGTTTTGGACGGCTGGCACTGGCGCACGCGCTGCTGTGGGCGCCGCTGGCAGCCAAGGACGCGCTGTGGCGGCGCGTGAAGGCGCGCCAGGCGACACCGGCGCCCGCGCTGGCGCCCTCGTCGTCTGACAGCAGCTACGACTTCGATGCGCGCTGGCTGGACAAGCGCAGCGCGCGCTTTTCCCAGGCCGTGCTGCGCCTGGCCTCCAAGCGCCGCATCGTGGCGCTGCGGCGCGCACGCTACCTTCGGCTGCACGCGGCATTGCAATCCCTGCCCGGCTGCCGGCCCCTCATCGACGCGCTGCCGGAGCAGGCCTGCCCGTGGGTATTCCCGCTGCGGGTGGACGACCCCGAAGCTTTGTTCGCGCGCCTGCACGCGGCCGGCGTACCCATCACCCGCTTTGCCGACTCGCTCTGGCCGGGCGTGGACGCCAGCGTGTGCCCCCACAGCGCGCGCTTGTCGCGCCACGTGCTGTGCTTCCCCGTGCATCAGGAACTGCGCGAGCGCGAGCTGGCCTGGATGATCGACACCATCGTGGCGGCGGCGCGCGCATGAGCTGGACCCTGTACCCGGCCGCGCAGTTCGAGCGGCACATGGATGCGTGGGGCGCGCTGCATGCGGCATCCCAGGCCTCGCCCATGCTCGCGCCGGACTTCATCCACCCCTTGCTGCGTGAATTTGGCGGCGGGCGCGAACTGCTGGCCGTGTATGCAGCCGCCGGCCGGCCGCAGGCCATGGCGCTGCTGGCCCCGTCCGGACGGTTTGGCTGGGCCACCTTCCAGCCGGCCCAGGCGCCCATTGGCCTATGGATGCAGGAGAGCGCGCTCGCGCTGCCGGCCCTGCTGGAGGGCCTGCTGTCACGCCTGCCCGGGTTGGGCCTGGTGCTGGGCGCCACCCAGCTCGACCCGTTTTTGCTGGCGCGCCCCGCCGACGGCGGCGCTCTGGCCACGCTCGACTACATCGACACCGCGCGCATCACGCTCGCGGGCAGTTTCGAGGACTACTGGGCGGCGCGCGGCAAGAACCTGCGCACCAACCTGAAAAAGCAGCGCGCCCGGCTGGACAAGGACGGCGTGATCACGCGCATGCAGATCAGCCGCGACGCCGCCGACGTGGCCGCGGCGGTGGCCGACTATGGCCGGCTGGAGAGCGCCGGCTGGAAGGCGCGCGAAGGCACGGCCGTCCACCCGGACAATGCCCAGGGGCGCTTTTACCGCGCCATGCTGGAAGCGTTCTGCGCGCGCGGCGCCGGCAGCATCTACCGCTACTGGTTCGGTGACCAGCTGGTGGCCATGGACCTGTGCATCGAGGATGGGGAATCGATCATCGTGCTGAAAACCGCCTATGACGAATCGGTGCCCGGCAGCCTGTCGCCCACCCTCCTGATGCGCGAAGAGCAGATGCGCCAGCTGTTTGCCGAGGCGCGCATCCGGCGCCTCGAATACTATGGCAAGGTGATGGAATGGCACACACGCTGGACGGACGAGGTGCGCACTCTTTACCATGTCAACCATTACCGCTCGCCGCTGATCGCGCACCTGATCGCCAAGCTCAAGGCGCGGCGGAACACTCACATCAAGCCTGAAAGACCATGATGCATCAACCCTACCTGGACGAAGTCAAACAGATCCTCATCGACGTGCTTGCGCTGGGCGATGCCGGCGCCGCGCTGGGGCCCGATTCGGGCCTGCTGGGCAACCTGCCCGAACTCGATTCGATGGCCGTGGTGAACCTGATCGGCGCGCTCGAAACCCACTTCGGCATCACCATCGCCGACGACGAAATCAGCGCCGACGCGTTCCAGACGCTGGGCAGCCTGGCCGACTTCGTGGCCCGCAAGCTGGCCTGATGGAGCGCGTGCCGGCCGAACCGCTGTTCCTGCCCACCGGCAGGGGTGAACGCTTCTGCCTGTACCACGCGCCCGCCCGGCCATGCCGCGCCGCGCTGCTGTACGTGCCGCCGTTCGGCGAAGAGATGAACAAGTCGCGCCGCATGGCCGCATTGGCCGCGCGCGCGCTGGCCGCCGACGGCGTGGCCGTGCTGCAGCTCGATCTGCACGGCTGTGGCGACAGCGACGGCGACTTTGCCGACGCCACCTGGGACGGCTGGCTGGCCGACCTGCAGGACGCGCGCACCTGGCTGGAAGACAAGCACGCCTGCCGCGCGGGCCTGTGGGGCTTGCGACTGGGCGCCCTGCTGGCGCTCGAACATGCGGAGCAAGCGGCCGTGGCGCCCGCGCGCCTGCTGTTCTGGCAGCCGGTGCTGTCCGGCGCCAGCTTCCTGACGCAATTCCTGCGCCTGCGCGTGGCGGCCGACATGCTCACCGGAGGCGGCGGCGCCAGTACCGATGCGCTGCGCGCCAGCCTGCAGGCGGGTGAAGCGCTGGACATCGGCGGCTATACCTTGACGGGCGCACTTGCGTCCGGCCTGGATGCGGCCGAAGCCTCACGCTGCGCGCCGCCCTGCCCGATCGACTGGATCGAACTGACGGCCGCGCCCGAGCGCCCGCTGCCGCCCGCCGCCGCGCGCACGGCCCTTCAGTGGCAGCAGCAGGGCCGCAGTGTACGCACCCACACCCTCGCCTGTTCCTCGTTCTGGTCCAGCCAGGAGATCGAGACCTCGGCGGAACTGGTGGCGCTGACGGCGCGCCTGCTGCGGGAGAGCGCATGAGGGAGCACCCATGAACCAGCGCGCCCTGCGTTTTCGCTGCCAGGACGACTGGCTGACGGGGGTCGTGCACCTGCCCGCGGCGCCGGCCGTGAGGGGTGTATTGATCGTCGTCGGCGGCCCTCAATACCGGGCCGGCAGCCATCGCCAGTTCACCCTGCTCGCACGCGCGCTGGCGCAGGAAGGCATTCCCGTGATGCGCTTCGACGTGCGTGGGATGGGCGACAGCGAAGGCGAGCCGCGCGACTTCACCGACCTGCAGGACGACCTGCGCGCCGCCATCGATGCCTTCCAGGCGGCGGCAGCCGTCCAGGACGTGGTGCTGTGGGGCCTGTGCGACGGCGCTTCCGCCGCCATGCTGTACGCGGCCGGGGATGCGCGCGTGCGTGGCCTGGCGCTGCTCAACCCGTGGGCGCGCACCGAAAGCGGCGCCGCGCGCGCCACCCTCAAGCACTACTACGCCAGCCGCCTGCTGCAGCCAGGCTTGTGGCGCAAGATCGCCAGCGGCCAGTTCGATGTGCGCACTGCATTGGGCTCGCTGCTTTCGCTGCTGCGCAGCGCGCGTGCGCCCACCAGGGCCGCTGCCCAGTCGCTGCCCGACCGGCTGCGCGTGGCCGTGCTGCTCTACTACTTCGCCGACCTCTCCGTCGGCTCCGTCGCCACCCAG
>JBKHWY010000322.1:0-5626 GCA_046566285.1 Gammaproteobacteria bacterium
TGCAATACCCTCCTTCGCAAGGATGACGAGCTTATTTTGCAGTGCTAATTGGTACTACGGTCCTTTTGCGACGCCGTCCTTCGCGCGGACCTTGTCGTTATGCGACTCAGGTCCGCTCGCGCTCGACCCGGGTCACGCCGCTGACCTTGCGCAGGTTGCGGATCAGATGCGCCAGGTGCACCCGGTCCTGCACCTGGATGGTAAAGCGCAGCTGGGTCATCACGTGCTCGCGGTCCTCGTCCATGCCCACATAGGTGATGTTGGCGTCGGACTCGCCGATCTCGGCGGCCACGCGCGCCAGGATGCCTTTCTCGTTGTTGATCAGGAGGCGGATGCGGCAATCGAAGCGGCGGTTGATCTCCGCGCCCCATTGCACGGGAATCCAGCGGTCCGGCTCCTTGTTGCGCATGCGCTTGGCCGTCATGCGGTCGTGCGTGTGCACCATCAGGCCCTGGTCGCGGCGCAGCTGGCCGATGATCTGGTCGCCCGGGATCGGCAGGCAGCAGGGTGACAGCTGCACGCTCACCCCTTCGCTGCCGTAGATGGTCACGGGATCGAGTTCGTTCGGACCGTGGCTCACGGACGAGGGCACCGAGGCCAGCTGGTCGTCGATCAGGCCGAAGATGTGGCGCGCCACCAGCGCGGCCATGCGCTTGCCCACGCCGATGTCGGCATACAGCTCGTCCATCGACTTGGCCGAGGATTCGTTGAGCAGGCGCTCGATCAGCGGCTCGGGCAGCTCGGGCTTGATGTTGAGCGTGGTGAGCGCCTGCGCCAGCAGGTCGCGGCCCAGTTCCACCGACTCGTTCAGGTTGATGGTGCGCAGGTAGTGGCGGATCGCCGAACGGGCTTTGCCGGTGCGCACAAAGCTCAGCCAGGTGGGGCTGGGGCGCGATCCCGGATCGGTGACGATTTCGACGATGTCGCCATTGCGCAGTTCCGTGCGCAGCGAGGCGATCTCGTGGTTGATTTTGACCGACACGGTATGGTCGCCGATGCCGGTGTGGATGGTGTAGGCGAAGTCCAGCGCCGTGGCGCCGCGCGGCAGGGCGATGATCTTGGACTTGGGCGTGAACACGTACACGGAATCGGGGAACAGGTCGACCTTGACGTGTTCCAGGAACTCGGCCGAGTCGCCGGTCTGCTGCTGGATGTCGAGCAAGGACTGCAGCCACACGTGGGTCTTCTGCTGCAGGTCCGACATGTTCGAGTCGGCATTCTTGTACAGCCAGTGCGCGGCCACGCCCGATTCGGCGGTGCGGTGCATTTCCTGGGTACGGATCTGGAATTCGACCGGCGTGCCGTAGGGGCCGATCAGGGTGGTGTGCAGCGATTGATAACCGTTGAGCTTGCGGATCGCGATGTAGTCCTTGAACTTGCCGGGCATGGGCTTGTACAGGCTGTGCAGGGTGCCCAGCGCCACGTAACAGTCGGCGAAGCTGTCCACCACAACGCGGAAGCCGTACACGTCCAGCACGTTCGAGAACGACAGGCGCTTCATGCGCATTTTCTTGTACACGCCGTACAGGGTTTTTTCGCGCCCGTACACCTCGGCGTTCAGCCCGGCCATGGCCAGCGTGTTCTTGACCGACTCAAGGATCTTCTTGACCACTTCGCGGCGGTTGCCGCGCGCGGACTTGATGGCCTTGGACAGGGTGCGGTAGCGCAGCGGGTACAGGTGCGCGAACGACAGGTCCTGCAGCTCGCGGTAGATATTGTTCAGGCCCAGGCGGTGCGCGATCGGCACGTACACTTCCATCGTCTCGGCGGCGATGCGGCGCTTCTTGGCCGGGATCATGTGCTCGAGCGTGCGCATATTGTGCAGGCGGTCGGCCAGCTTGATGAGGATGACGCGCACGTCGGACGCCATGGCCAGCAGCATCTTGCGGAAGTTCTCCGCCTGCGCCTCGATCTGGCTCTGGAATTCGATCTTTTCCAGCTTGGACAGGCCGTCCACCAGGCTGGCGACGGGGGCGCCGAAGCGCTCGATCAGCTCTTCCTTCTTGACGTCCTGGTCTTCCATCACGTCGTGCAGGAGGGCGGCCATGATGGCCTGCACGTCCAGCTTCCAGTCGGCGCAGATTTCGGCGACGGCGATCGGATGGGAAATATATGGTTCGCCCGACTTGCGGACTTGTCCAAGGTGCATCTCGTCGGAAAAACGATACGCTTCCTTGACCTTTTTCAGTTCAGAGGGGGTGAGGTAGTCGGCCAGCTTGGCGGTGAGCTGGCTGACCGATGCCACGCCGGGCGCGGGGGCCGGCGGCGCAGCTTCCTGGGCCTTGCCGCCATTGCGCGCGGCTTTCGGCCTGGAGGATGCTGCCTGGGTCGTATCCGGAGTGGTCAGGTTCATGCCAAAGTCAGTCAGCCGCACAGCGCACAGGAGGCGCCGCTGGAAAAGCGAGTATGAGAATCGAGGGTATGAGAATCGAGCATACCAGAACCCACACGGCTGGCTGACACTGTATCGGACACGATGCCGTCAGCTTGAATTACATCGGCACCTTTTTCAGCATTTCCAGGCCAACTTTGCCGGCGGCGATTTCGCGCAGGGCAACGACGGTCGGCTTGTCCTTGGCTTCGACTTTCGGAGTGTGGCCTTGCAACAACTGACGTGCGCGGTAAGTCGCGGCCAGGGTCAGCTGGAAGCGGTTAGGGACGTTCTTCAGACAATCTTCAATGGTAATGCGGGCCATGGTTACTCCAAAATGTAGACGGGGGTGCCGTGTCACGATTGCTGCGCGTGGATACCCAATTGGGCAAATAGCGAGGCGTTGCGGGCCGCCTGCTGGGCAAAACGGCTGCGAGTCGCTTTGACAATCGCGCTTATCTCCGACAAGGCGACGTTGAACTCTTCATTGATAATAACATAGTCGAACTCGGGAGCGTGAGCGATCTCGCCGCCGGCCGCCAGCAGGCGCCGGGTAATCACGTGCGGTTCGTCCTGGCCGCGCTTCTTCAGGCGCTCTTCCAGCGCAGCGATCGAGGGCGGCAGGATGAAGATCCCGGCCGCCTGCGGAAACTGCTTGCGCACCTGGCGCGCGCCCTGCCAGTCGATCTCCAGCAGGATGTCGGTGCCGAGGCGCATCTGCTCTTCCACCACCAGGCGCGAGGTGCCGTAGTAGTTGCCGTGCACTTCGGCCCATTCCAGGAATTCCCCGGCTTCGGCGCGGGTGGTGAAATCGTCGGCGGTGGTGAAGTGGCATTCGCGCCCGTCCACTTCGCCCGGACGGGGCGCGCGTGTGGTGGTCGAGATCGACAGCTTGATGCCGGGTTCGAGCGCCAGCAGGGCGTTGACCAGGGTGGATTTGCCCGCGCCCGACGGGGCGGCGACGATGAACAGGCTGCCGGCGAAGCCGGGGGTGAGTGACATGGTGGTTCCTTGATGATTCCGGCACGCCGGCAACAAGGTCGTCGGCGTGCCTGCGGTGACTTACTCGAGATTCTGCACTTGCTCGCGCATCTGTTCAATGAGCAGTTTAAGTTCCATCGACGCGTCGGCCAGTTCCTTGACGGACGCCTTGGCGCCCAGCGTGTTGGCTTCGCGGTTCAGTTCCTGCATCATGAAGTCCAGGCGCTTGCCGACCTGCCCACCTTTTTTCAGGATGTGGCGCGTTTCGGTCAGGTGCGCGGACAGGCGCGAGAGCTCTTCCGAGACATCGATGCGGATGCCGTACAGGGTGACCTCCTGGCGGATGCGCTCGAAGACTTCCTGGCGCGTCAGGGTGGACGGGTTGCCGTTGCCGGCCAGCCCCAGCGCTTCCTGCATGCGCTCCACGGCTTTTTGCTGGAACTGGGCGATTACCTGGGGAATGAGCGGGGTGATGCGCTTGACGATGGCTTCCATCGCATCGATGCGTTCGATGAGCATGGCTTCCAGCGCCGCGCCTTCGCGCCTGCGGCTGTCGACAAAGGCGGCCACGGTGCGGGCGGTGAGGGCCGCCACATCGGCCTGCAGGGATTCCTGGCCCACTTGAGCTTCTTCGATGACGCCCGGCCAGCGCAGCAGTTCGGCCACCGTCATCAAGGGGGCGGACACGAAGTGCCGGGTCACTTCACTTTGCAACCTTGCCAGATCGGCCAGCAGGTCGGCATTCAAGGCCTGGGTGCCGCCGGCCACCTTGCGCCCGAACGACAGGCGCGCTTCGACCTTGCCGCGCGTGATGGCGCCCATGATGGCCGCGCGCAGTTCCGGTTCCAGCGAGCGCAGTTCGTCGTTGATCCGGAACTGCAGGTCCAGAAAGCGCGAGTTGACGCTCTTGATCTCGATGGTGAGGGTGCCGGCCGCGCTTTCGCTGGTGGCTACCGCGTAGCCTGTCATGCTTGAAATGCTCAAAGGAGTCCCCGGGTTATCGTGCGCCCCGTTCCAGGCGCTTTATCTTTTCTTTACAAAGCTTTGATTTATCCACACAATCGCCGTGTTAAGCAAGGAACCCTCATGGCTGCACAAAATAACGCACCCTTGCCCGATGGGCTGGAAATTGCCGGATATCGCATTGTAAAGAAAATTGCGTCCGGTGGGTTCAGTATCGTATATCTGGCCTATGACGCCGATGGCAATGCGGTGGCGATCAAGGAATATCTTCCCAGCGCGCTCGCGCTGCGCCAGCCGGGCGAGCTGACCCCGGTCATCTCCAAGGGGAATCTGCCGGTTTTTCGCATCGGGCTGAAATGCTTTTTTGAAGAGGGGCGCGCGCTGGCGCTGATCTCCCATCCGAACGTGGTCCGGGTGCTCAATTTCTTCCGCGCGCACGACACCGTGTATATGGTGATGGCCTACGAATCGGGCCGCTCCCTGCAGGAACATATCGCGCGCCAGAATGCCAAGGAAGTCAAGGTCGGGGAAGCCTTCATTCGCCAGGTGTTTATCGGCGTGTGCAGCGGCTTGCGCGAAGTGCATGCCAATAAGCTGCTGCACATGGACCTGAAACCGGCCAATATCTACCTGCGCAATGACGGCACGCCGATCGTGCTCGATTTCGGCGCCGCGCGCCAGACCATGACCACCGACGTGCCCAAGCTCACGCCCATGTACACGCCGGGTTTCGCGCCCACCGAGCTGTACGTGAAAGGCTCGCAACTGGGGCCGTGGTCGGACATCTACAGCCTGGGCGCCTCGATGTTCGCCTGCATGGCCGGCTCGCCCCCGCAGCCGGCGGACCAGCGCAAGCAGGAAGACAAGATGGCGCGCCATTTCGAACGCCTGGGCGCGCACTATTCGCCGGAGCTGATCGCCATCATACGCAGCTGCCTGGAACTCGATCCGCTGGCCCGCCCTCAAAGCCTGTTCGCGGTGCAGAAGGCCCTGCAGCAATCGGCCCCGGTCGAGCAGCCGGGCACGCTGGACCGCATCGGCGACCAGGTGCGCGGGCTGGTGGGACGTCTGGGCGGACTGGGCCGCAAAGCCGATAAACGCAGCTAATAGTCGCACTTAAGAAGGCGAGGAGACCGAGGAGATCTATATGCAATTTTCCGTTTACCAGGAAAGCCATATTGGCGGCCGCAAGGTCAACCAGGACCGCATGGGCTACAGCTTCACGCGCGACGCGCTGCTGCTGGTGCTGGCCGACGGCATGGGCGGCCATCCGCGTGGCGAGGTGGCCGCGCAAGTGGCGCTGCAGACGAT